>CACYCL010000143.1 GCA_902772905.1 uncultured bacterium
GGGTGGTGAAATTGGCAGACACGCATGCTTGAGGTGCATGTGGAGAGATCCTTGCGGGTTCGAGTCCCGCCCCGAGCACCACTTAATCCACACATAGGAGCTGTGACTTTTCTGTGTTGCGTTATTCACTACATGGGACTACTGGGGCAAGTATCTGATAACGGTGGCTTTCTCTGCCGAAGAAACTGGCAGAAAGGGGTGCGCGTGATGGCCGAGTCTCACGCAGCGACGCTGAGGCGGATCATGGATACAGGAGATCGGTACAGATGATGAGCAGCGAAAATTCATTGCCGTTCAAGTTGGATAGGGCCGTGGCGAAAAGTCTGACAGAGCAACTGGTGGACGGCATTAAGGCTGCTGTTGACTCCGGGTGCTATCAGCCTGGAGACCGGCTGCCATCCGTCAGGGCGCTTGCGGAGCAGATGGGTGTAAGCCCGATTGTGTCTCGATTGGCGATCAGACGGCTTGAGCGCGAAGATGTCGTGATCACGCGTCCGCGCATCGGCACGATCGTGCGCGCGCCTACGGAGAAGACCTGGCGCGGACGGGTTCTGTTCGTGGTGCCGGAATCCGACGGGAACTTCATGATCAACGTCGTGTCGGGGGAGGTGCGGAACAGACTTGCCGTGCGTGGCTACCATCTGGAGCGAGTTGCCGTGCCTAAGATGGCGAACGGGAAATATGACTTCACGTTTCTCGATCTTGCGGTTCGCATACGGGCGGACATGATCCTAGTGGCCTACCGACGGCCTGGCGTGATCCGCAGGATACGGTCGCTGAACATTCCGTTCGTCGTCCTGGGCGGCATTCGCCGTGGTCCGGTGAAGGGCGCTGTTGGGCTGATCGGCATGTCGTCCGATGTCGCGTCTGGCGATTTTGTCAGGCGATGCAAGTTGGCCGGGGTAAAGCGCGTCATGAAGGTTGGCTTCAGCCCGGACAATGTCAGCGCAATGCCTGGCCTTCTCAAGAAAGTCGGCATCGACTGCAAGATATGGACTATTCGGCATCGCGGTGACAGCCGTCGCCATGACCTTGTGGGCATGAACGCTGCGGCGGCCTTTGAACGCCGCCTTGCTGCCGGCATGGACTGGCTGCCGGACGTCATTTACTTTGACGATGATTTCGTCGCATCTGGCGCGCTGTCGGCGATGACCCACCACGGCATCCGAGTGCCGGAGGACGTCAAGGTCGTGTCGTTCGCCAATCTCGGCCTCGGTCCGGTTTTCTACCGTCGGCTCACGACGTTCGAGTGTGACCCGTTCCGTTTCGGCGAATCCATTGTATCCGTTCTGCTCCCGTTCCTTGAGGAGCGGAGATGGCCCGGCGATCTCACGTTCGAGGAAAAGTTTGTCCTGGGCGAAACTTTCCCGTAGCATAACAGGTCGGCAGCATACTGGGGCATGAATCGGCGGCTCACCTTGACAGTGTAAACCGGTATATGATAGACTTCTGTCCGATGTATGGCACATAATTGCTTTCAGAGCGCTGGACGCGCGAAACGATGACGGGCGAGGGCGGACAGAAACAAGCCGGCGGCAGGAGCGTCCTGGCGATGATCTCGTCGCCGGTGGCGAGCCGCATAGACGGCGTGTCGCGCTTCGCGCGCGAACATGGCTGGCATCTTATGTTCCAGGATCGCATGGGATCTACCCATCCATTCGACTGGATTGGCGACGGTGTTGTGGCAACCATTCGCGGCGATAGGCGCGAGCTTGAGTTTCTGCGGCATCTGGCGGCACTCGGAATCCCGATAGTCGACCTTACGTTTGCCTGCACGAACTTCCCGTGCGGACGAGTTTCGTGCGACCATGTTGCGGCAGCGCGCCTTGCGGCCGAGCATTTCCTTGAGCGCAACTATAAGAGTCTCGTCTTCTTCTCGCTCGACTGGGGCAATGTCCACGAGAGACTCTGGCGAGGACTCTCCGAAAGAACAGCCGCCGAGCGGTGGGTCTTTTCGCTCGACTGCCCCAAGATTCGCTGGAACGACTGGGGCGCGGTCTCGCGTTGGCTTGAGAGCAAATTCGCCGGTGCCGCAAAGCCTCTCGGCGCGCTTACGTATTCGCAGGGCGAGGCCGTGCTGCTCCTTACCGCCGCGCAGCGCCTCGGCATACGCGTGCCTGAAGATTTCGGCATCGTTGCGGGAGGGGAGGACAGGGTGCTTTTGGAGAACCAGCCGATACCAATCACAGCCGTCGATACCGACATGGGGCGCGGCGCATACGAGGCGGCGGCGCTTCTCCAGCGCCTGATGGACGGCGAGTCCGTGCCGCCCAAGGCCATCGAACTGCCGCCAAGACGAATAATCGTGCGCCGCTCGACCGACACAACCGTCGCAGCCGACCCACTAGTCCGCGACGCCATCCAGTTTTTCGTGACGGGTATGCATTCGGGCGTGAACGTGGAAAGCGTCGCCCATGCCCTCGGCGTTTCGCGCAACACCCTAAGTCGGCGTTTCGCCGCCGAACTCGGACGATCGGCAGGTGCCGAGCTGCTACGTCAACGCCTTATGCTCGCCAAGCGGCTTCTCGCCGTGCCGGGAAACAAAGTTGAATATGTCGCCCATATGTCAGGCTTCTCTTCGGCCTCCCATCTAGGGTGCGCCTTGCGCGCCGATTGCGGCATGTCACCGACGGAGTACCGTAAAGAAGTGGTGCAAATATGATAGTGGTTGTTCATTTCTTATAGTGACGCACTACGCCAGAAATGATACAATAGCGTCATTTCTTAGTAGTTTGCACACTCAACAGGAAAGGTAATCAGATGAAACCACATGGTATCCATGCAATCTCACTGGCGGTTGTTGCAGCTTTTGCGGCGCTGACGCACGCGGCATTCGCCGCAGAACAGCCCGATAAGTGGGTGAGTTATGTCGAATCGACCGGCTCGTCCTGGGTCGATACAGGCATTATCGGTCGTCCAAACACCAAGATCGAGGCCAAGGTGGAGTGGATGAACCTTGCCGACAGCGCGTTCGTCGCCTGCGGCTACTACAGCAACAACACCCGGTTCTACATGTGCTATTGCAATAAGGATCCTTATCAGATGCTTCTGTCTCAACGGGTGAACGCGACTGCTAAAGTGAGCAACGACTGGGAAACCCGCTGGGAAACCGGCCGCGTTTACAACTACGCCGCCGAATTTTCCGCGACGAATAGCGCGGGCGAAAGCACAGGCACC
>CACYCL010000144.1 GCA_902772905.1 uncultured bacterium
CAGCTCGATAGTCGAGCTTTCGGAGCGGTCGGTCAATGACGGGTCGCGTCCTGTAGAGTTCCCAGACTACACGCGCGGCGGCTGGAAAACGGCCAAGTCGTTCACTGTTGACGAGATCGACATGTCCAAGTTCGACTTTGGCAAGGGCGTGACGGAAGACAAGTCCGCGCTGAATACTTGATTCGGAGGGGGGCGTGTCAATCCATGCGCTCTTGCTGTGATGTTCCCGAACGGTGACATTCGTGCTTGACTTTGATATCTGCCATGTGGTATGATACCGAGCGGTATCACAAGGGGTGAATAGAATGACAGACATCAAAGAGTTGGGCGAATTTGTCGCCAAGGTGCGCAAGGAGCAGGGTGTAACCCAGCTTCAGCTTGCACAGGCCGCTTCTGTCGGGCGGCGCTTTGTTGTTGAACTTGAGAACGGCAAAGAGACAATTCAGACTGGAAAGCTTCTGAAGGTTCTTGAGACGCTAGGCGTTGATGTGACGCTTACGGCGCCAGAAGGAGTGTGAGATGGTTGGCCAGGTTGCAAGGACCGGTGTTCTTGACGTCTATCTACTTGGAAAGAAGGTCGGACAGATTGACTATTCATCTCATCACAACGAGATGCGTTTTGCATATGATGAAGCCTATCTGGAATCTGCCGATGCGGTTGCGCTCTCCTATGCCCTGCCGCTTCAATGTGAGGCATTTGATTCGGACAGCACGACCATCTTCTTTGAGAATCTCCTCCCGCCAGATCAAGTCAGGAAGAAAATTGGGCCTATTCTCCATATTTCGCACCACAACGTTTTTGGCTTTCTGAAGGCGCTTGGCGGCGATTGCGCGGGTGCCATCTCGTTATGGCCGCATGGACATAAGCCAGATTCAGACGAAGAGCAGGTGAAAAGACTAGATGACGAGGCGGCGGCGGTTGTTCTGGGTTCGCTGCGGAAACGTCCGCTCTATGTCAATGGCATTGACGGCTACCGCATTTCCGGCGCTGGTGCACAGAACAAGTTGATAGCCCGAATAGTGGATGGGCATATAGAGCTTCCGCTGTTTGGCGCTCCGTCGACGCACATAATAAAGCCGCCCGTTCAGGACTACGATAATTCTGTGTTCAATGAGCTTTTCTCCATGCGACTCGCCGAACGTCTGGGTCTTAAGACGGCGAAGAGCGGTTTGATGCGGATTAATGGCGAAGTATATTACTGGACTGAAAGATACGACCGTGAAACGATCAGTGGGAAAATTCGGCGTTTGCATCAGGAGGACTTCTGTCAGATATGCGGAATATCGGGGGAGCTGAAGTACGAGGATGAGGGCGGGCCGTCATTTGCGGACTGCATGGCGGCAATGGTCAAAATGAGGGTTGCGCTTTCCGACCGTCTCGCCTTCATAGACAGGATGATATTCAACTACCTGATAGGCAACGCAGATGCGCACGGCAAGAATTCGTCAATCCTGTATCGAGGGAAGACGGGGAGGAGCCTTGCGCCGCTTTACGATGTAATGTCAACCGCCGTCTATGAAACGCTTTCGAGGGCAAATGCAATGTCTATCGGTGGAGCGAAGGCTTTTAACGATGTTACACGAGGGAGTTTTGGAAGGATGGCGGAGGAAGCAGGCATGCATCCTCGGCTCGTTTTTGATCGCATAGACAAGATGGCAAAGGCCATTGTTCCGGCTGCCGACACGCTCGTGAAAGATCTTTCCTGCGAGTGGCCAAGTGGGGTGTATGCCGAAATCAAGCACATAATCAATGATCATGTGGCTGTTATATCAGCCATGCAATAGAATTTGGTTTATGCTCAGAAATCTTAATTTCGGTAGTTCATGATGCGGGGGAAATATGCTATAATACTCCCATGGTGGACTTGAAGGTTGATCTCGGTGGACTTGGGCTGGCATGCCCGGTCGCAACTGCAAGCGGTACATTCGGATATGGATTCGAATATTGTGGTGCCGTTGACTATTCCAAGGTTGGCGCAGTTACGGCGAAGGGTATCTGTCTGGAGCCGTGGCCTGGCAATCCTATGCCTCGACATTGCGAGGTGCCGGGTGGTCTCGTCAACGCCATTGGGTTGCAGGGCACTGGCGTTGAGCAGTTCCTCAATGTAACCGTTCCGTTTTTCGACCAGATGGTTCGCAAGGGCGAAAACTCCGATGTGAAGCTGATCGCCAACATTTGGGGGCGTAGCGTGGACGAGTACGTGGAGGTTGCTCGGCGCATAGGCGATGCCGTGGACGCGCTCGAGATGAATGTGAGCTGTCCTAACGTCAAGGCCGGCGGGCACACGTTTGGACAGGACCCCAAGGTTCTTGAAGAAGTTGTATCTGCAGTCCGCAAGGCGACAAGGCTTCCGCTTGTCGTCAAGCTCGCGCCGAACGTTCCGTCGATAGTGCCGTATGTGCGCGCGTGTGAAAGCGCGGGTGCTGATGCGCTTTCTATGATCAACACGCTTCCTGCCATGGTCATCGACATCGAGAAGCGCGTTCCTGTGCTTGCCAATCGCACGGGCGGGCTTTCCGGCAGGGGAGTGCATCCAGCGGCGGTAAAGCTCGTCTATGACGCACATGCGGCGTCGAAGCTGCCGATACTCGCAATGGGCGGCGTATACGAGGCGAAGGACGCGATAGAGTTTCTGTTGGCCGGCGCAACGGCGGTTGCCGTTGGAACCGCAACGTTTTCCGATCCAGGGACTGCCGGCGCAGTGCATGATGGGATAGTCGCTTACTGCGAGCGCCACGGTTTCAAGTCCGTTGCTGAACTTACGGGGAATCTTTTGGTATAATATGCGCTGATGAAGATATTGACGCGCTATGTACTGAGAGAGTTCCTTGTCCCGCTGATTTACTGCTTGACGGGTTTCTTCTCCATATACGTGATGTTCGATCTGTTCGGGTCGTTCTCGCGTCTCATGAGCTCCGATCTCACGTTCGCGGAGACGTTGACCTACTTCTGCGGATATCTGGCTCCGTATGTGCACTACATTATCCCTGCGGCGCTGATGCTTGCCACTCTGTACACGATGTGGAGCTTTTGTCGTCATTCCGAGATAACCGCGATGAGAGCCAGCGGCGTCAGTTTCGTGGCAATCGTAAAGCCGCTCCTTGCGGTCGCGGCGACAATGGCGGTAGTCGTGGCGTGGGTCAACGAGTCGTATGTTCCGGCGAAGGCGCATTGGGCAGCGCAGATGAAGAGAAACTCCTTTGACAGGGAGACGCTGGAACGTGGCGACAATGTTGTGTTCCGAAACGCTAGGGAGTTCCGTACATGGAACATCGACGAGGTGCTGGACGACGATGCGACGCGGCTGAAGAACGTGCGTATCACTATTGACAGGCCGAATGGCGGCGCGCGGATGTGCACAGTGGACGCGGATGCCGCTGAATACCTGGATGGCGAATGGTGGCTTTCCGGTCTCAACATACAGCACTACGACGCAACTGGACGTGAGATGGCGTCGCCGTCGCCGGAGTCAGACGCATTGTCGCTCAAGTGCTTTCCCGAATTCTCGGAGATGCCGCGCGACTTTCTCATGCAGAACCGCCCATGGCGCTTCAACTCGGTCGTGGATCGTCTGCGATACATGCGCACGCATCCGGAAATGACCGAACACTCGCGCAGGGAATACACATACGATACATGGGCGCAGATAATGTCACCGCTGGCTTGCATAATCATAACGCTTTTCGCCATACCTGCAGGCATTGCCTCCGGGAGACAGTCGGTGTTCAAGGGGATACTTGGCGCTCTGGGCATGTACTTCTCGTTCTACGGGCTTACCATCGCATGCATGGTGGTTGCGAAGAACGGATGGTGCGATCCGGTTTTTGGCGCCGTGTTGCCTGATGCGGTGTTTCTTGCCCTTGGCATTTACAGTTTCGTCAAACAGAGATGATGTCCGCAGCCATGATCGTTCTGTCCGCCACGCTTGCGGCCGCCGCGCCGAAAAGCGAAGTACGAAACGTGCGCATATCATCGCCTAAGCTGATGGTGTCGCGGACGAAGTCAGGCTCCGATGCGATAGTAACCGGTCAGATGCATGTTGACATGTCGTTTGCGAAGGCCACGGCGAAGAAGCCTGTGCTGCGGCTGGTGTCGGTGTGCGAGGCGAACGGAGCGCTTGTTGCGCACAATGTCTTTCTCGGCAGGCCGCGAACGAATGACGCGATGAAACGCGGCGAGATCATGAATGCCTACAAGCAGGCAGGAGTCGACATTCCGTTCAAAGAGCGCGATGCGGCCTACTCCGATCCCGCTCGGTTCACGCCGCTTCTGCCGGAAGTGACGAAGGACGTCTATTCGACTGCGGTTTACGGAACTGCCGACATCGATCGTGGCTTTTTCCGGCTTGGCAAATGTGCAACGCCGCCGAAGGTCTTGGTGTTTAGGCTGGAGCTGTGGCAAAACGGCGTGATGGCGGCCAGCTGGGAATCGTCAAAGACTGGCCTGTCGAAGTATGCTCTGCCGGACGACTGGCATGTATGGCGCAAGTATCCGCAGAAATTCAAGTATGTTGATGTGCGGTGACGGAATTGTGGTATAATACGCGGTGTGGCGGGCACGCGCGGCGCGGGCAGGCGATGCTTGAGTATGTTCTGTCGCTCGCAAGCCTAATGGTCGTGGTTGGGATACTTTGGGGACTTGTCGGCGTTGCGCTGCGCTATGCCGACCGCACGGAGGATCTGGTCACTTCGGATTGTCCGTAGTGATTGTGAAAGGAGAAGGAAAATGATGAAGGTATTGAGAAAAGGTCAGACGATGGTCGAATACATCATCATCGTCGCGCTTATCGCGATTTCGCTCATTGCGGTGTTTACCTATTTGAGCCGTGCAATTGGCAAGAAGACGGCCGGTGCGACCGAGGCGCTTTCCAGCGAGGAGGGCTCAAAGGCTAAGTCGGCCGCCGATGCAATCAGCGAGGATTCCATCAAGCAGCTCGGGGAGTGATTTCCCCCTGCGGTTCCGCAGCGGTCAGGCGATGCTCGAGACGGTTCTTGCCGTCTTGTGCATCACCTTTGTCTTTCTCGTTCTTTTCAACTTGTCGCACATGCTCATGGGCAAGATACTCGTCGAGCACGCGGCGATGCGCGTCGCCCGCGCCCGCGCCGTCGGCTTCAACGACTTCATGTGCCTCAAGACCGCGCGCGTCGCGGTGATTCCCGTCGCCGGCAAGCGTCTCTGGCCGACGGATGAAGACTTTTCGGCGGGGAAGGAGTACGCTCGAGTTCGTACATACCTTGAATCTCCAGACGCACCTCGTGCGAATGGGCTCCTTGACTACGAGAACTGGCGCACCATGACAGTAGACCCGGGAGACGGAGGCCAGTCCGTCGTAACGCTCAAGACCGGTTGGTTCAAGCTAGAAGGCAAGGCGGGAATAGAGGATGGGGCGTCCTACTACATGGAGATTGGCCAATGACGGCGCGACGCGGACAGATTGCTCTTTACCTTGTGGTGGTACTTGTCGCAATCACCATACTGATGCTTGCCAATGTAGGCGCATTTCTTGCTGTTCGGGCGAAAAACCACGCGATGAACGCCGGTGACGCAGCCGCACTCGCAGCAGCAAAGAGACAGGGAGAGCTGCTGAACGAGATTGGGCGGCTCAACCTGCGGCATGCGGAGGCTGAGTATGTGGGTGACTGGGCGAGGGCCCGTGAGATAGTGCAGGAGCAGCGCCGCATAGCGTTCCTTGGGCCGCTAGACTGCATACGCGCAGCAAATCGCGCCGCAAAAGACAATGGAGCCAAGGTTTGCGACGAAATGTCCGGCATCCTGCGCCAACATGTTGCCAACATCCGTTCCGATTACATGCAGAACCCTGATCTCTATCCCGAGCCGTGGGAGGGAGCATGGGAGGAGTACGCAGCAGAGCTTTCGTCAGTGGTTTCCGAGGGTGTCTTTGCCGGGCCGGACAACATTGAATTCCTGAACGACATCGAGTGCTTTCCTCTGACGTCAAAGTCGTTTTATTCGATGATAGAGGGCGAGTCGTGGTGCAAGCTTGTTGTTGCAGGGCAGACGGGTCTGCTTGATCTCGACTTGAGCAACCTGCCACAGCCTGTCTACGGTCAGACTGCAACGGTCGTGAACTGCGAGGTCTGTTCATTGCATCTTGACGCGCGGATTTTGCTTCTGACATATTTGGAGACGGATGATTTTCGTTTGCTTCTCGAGCGTAACGGTGCATCGTTTCCGCGAGGGGAACCACCTGCCGTTGATGACCGCCCGCCAGACGATCCATCGCGCATTTACTTTTTCTACGACGATTCCCACTGGCATCCATGGTCGCCGCAGATTGCGAAAGCGAACCTTCCGCTCGTCGGCACGGTCAAGCCGGAGTTCGACGTGAAGGGGTGCGCGAGCGTCTTCCGCGTCATCGAGGACGTCCCCCAGATGCTTTCCAATTCGACGCGGAGCGGGGTGTGGAATGCGGCGGCCAAGCCGTTTGGCACCATAACGACGTCGTCAGGTCGATCAGTAGTGATCGACGAAGAGGCGAAAGGCTTGGTGCTGCCGGCGTTCGAGGCGGTGCGGCTTGTGCCGTTGTGTCTGGCGGATGAAAAGGATCTTTCAACGGCTGACGCTGAATGGCAGCGCTTCAAGCGAGAAGACATTCCGCGCCTGCTGACAGAAGGTGTGGACGGGATTTCCTCGGCAAGCAAATACGGAGCGTTGCTGAAGAAATGGAACGACCCTGCCTTTCGTGCTCGCGCCGCCGCGTGGATCGCCGCCAACGCCGAGACATGTCTTCGCGGAACTGGAGCCGAGGGACCAGCAGGAGGCACGTCGTATGCGCACTAGGCGGGGGCAGGCCATGATGGAGATGGCGGTCGGGATGTTCGCATTGGCGCTTGTCGTTGGCTTTCTCTGCGTTTTTGCCGTTTTCATCGCCAAGTCCCTCAAGGTCCAGAATTCACTAAGAAGCTCGGCGCCTCAACCCAGCGGCGAGAAGGTCGAGTTCGGTGATTTCCTATATGGCATCGCCGGTAGGCACTGGCTGATAGTGAATGAGCGTGTTGCGCTTCCGTCCACGCATATAGCAAAGTGAATCATAGCATTGGTAGCTTCGTTTCTGCGTCTGAGGCGTGACGCATCGACTGTATAACGCGAGGGCGGGGTTTTTGGTATAATACGCACTTATGAAATCATACAAAGTCGGTCTTGTTGGCGTCGGTGCCGTCGGCACCGAGATGATCAAGGTTCTCAAGGAACGCAAGTTTCCTTGCGGAAAGGTGCAGGTATTTGCATCGCGGGAGCGCGATGAGCAGATACTGGGCGAGACGTATCACGTGCTCCCGGCGACGGAGAAGAGCTTCGACGGCCTGGACATCGTGCTTTTCGCCGGCAAGACGGACGTGGCAGTTCAGCTGCGCGACGCCGTCGTGAAAGCCGGCGCAAAGATGATTGACAACTCACGTGCGTTTCGCCAGGATCCTGATGTGCCGCTCGTGGTGCCGCAAGTGAATGCCGAGGATCTCGACTGGAACAATGGCGTGATCGCGAATCCGAACTGCACGACAGCCATCATGCTTGAGGCCGTGGCGCCTCTTCACCGCGCAAAAGGGCTGAAGCGTCTCGTCGCAGCGACGTACCAGGCGGCCTCCGGCGCTGGTGCGCCAGGTCTCGCCGAGCTGGAGGGGCAGATACACGAGTACGCCGAAGGTCGTCCGCTCACCGTGAAGGCGTTCCAGCACCAGCTGATGTACAACCTCATTCCGCACATCGACAAGTTCGACGAGACGAACTGGTACACGCTTGAGGAGCTGAAGATGCGCAACGAGGCGCGCAAGATGCTGCATCTCCCCGAGCTGAAGCTGAGCTGCACCTGCGTCCGCGTGCCTATTGCCCGTGCTCACTCAGAGTCGCTGAACCTTGAGTTCGAGAACGACATCACGCCTGCCGAAGCGCGCGAAATACTCTCGAAGTGCGATGGTGTGCGCGTCGTGGACGATCCGCTCAACGGCGGCTATCCAATGCCGCTTGACGCGACCGGCAAGTACGATGTTCTCGCGGGGCGCATCCGCCAGGACATTTCGCGCGACGACAAGAAGGGGCTTGAGATGTTCGTCTCGGGCGACCAGCTTCTGCGCGGCGCGGCGCTCAACGCCGTTGAAATCGCTGAGCACCTGATCAAGCGAGGTCTCGTCTGACGTGCCGTCCGACGGGTCGGTCTGCGCAAGCCAGCTGTAGTTTGATGGAGGGTATATGTTCAAGCCTGTCTCGAACAAGGTCGCATTTCCGAAGATGGAGGAGGATATCCTCGATTTCTGGAAGTCGGACGGAACGTTTGAAAAGTCGCTGAAGAAAAACGAGGGCAAGGAGCGCTACAAGTTCTACGACGGGCCTCCGTTTGCCACCGGTCTGCCGCACTACGGGCATCTTCTCGCAGGCACGATCAAGGATATAGTGCCGCGCTACCAGACGATGCGAGGAAAGTACGTCGAGCGGCGCTTCGGCTGGGACACCCACGGTCTTCCCATAGAGGCGCTTGCGCAGGACGCTCTCGGCATCGCCGGCGCGCCGGAGATCAAGAAGCTCGGCGTCGACAAGTTCAACGAGCAGTGCCGGTCGATGGTGCTCAGGTACGTCGGCGAGTGGCGCAAGACCGTCACGCGCATGGGTCGCTGGGTCGACTTTGACAACGACTACAAGACGATGGATCCTGGCTTCATGGAGTCTGTCTGGTGGGTCTTCAAGCAACTCTGGGACCAAGGTCGCGTATACAGGTCGCATCGCATAATGCCGTACTCTTGGAAGCTCTCGACTCCGCTTTCCAACTTCGAGGCCGGTTCGAACTACAAGGACGTGCAGGATCCGACGGTGACTGTGAGGACGAAGCTGATCAGGCGGGCAACGGATGGGGATTCTGACATCATTGAACCTCTGCCCATGGTTCCTTCCGAGGCAACAGTCTATCTGCTGGTTTGGACGACGACTCCGTGGACGCTTCCCGAAAACCTTGCAATGTGCGTCGGAGCGTCCATAGACTATGTCGTTGTGCGCGACCTCACGGACGACGCGCGCCCCATGTACGTCATGGCCAAGGCGAGGCTTCCGCACATCTTCAAGAAGCCAGAGCAGTATGAGATCGTTCATGAGCTCAAGGGCAGCGAGATGAAGGGCTGGGAATACGAGCCCATCTTCCCCTATTTCGCCGGCAAGAAAGCTGAGGGTGCGTTCAGGGTGCTGAACGACGACTACGTGACGACCGACGACGGCGTAGGCATCGTCCACATCGCCCCTGCGTACGGCGAGGACGACTTCCGCGTGTGCCGCGAGGCCGGGATGACGGCGTTCGTCGATCCGCTTGACGACGCGTGCGCGTTTACGGACGCTATTCCCGAGTACAAAGGCCGCTTCTGCAAGGACTGCGACAAGGACATCATCAAGGCACTCAAGGCGGCTGGAAAACTTGTCCATCAGGCGACTATCGTCCACTCCTATCCGTTCTGCGACCGTACAGACACGCCGCTCATCTACCGCGCCATCGACGCGTGGTACGTGCGCGTGGAGGATCTGCACGAGCGTCTTGCGAAGAACAACGCGACAGTACACTGGACGCCAGACTATGTCGGCGAGAAGCGCTTTGGCAACTGGCTGGAAGAGGCGCGCGACTGGAACATATCCAGGAATCGCTTCTGGGGCAGCTGCATACCGGTGTGGGTGAACGACGACGACCCGTCAGACATGATATGCATTGGCTCCGCCAAGGAGCTGGAGGAGCTTTCCGGCGAGAAGGTGACTGACCTTCACAAGCACTTCATCGACAGAATCGTCATCAGAAGGGACGGCAAGACCTACCATCGCACGCCGGAAGTTCTCGACTGCTGGTTTGAGTCTGGCTCAATGCCCTACGCACAGCAGCACTACATTGGCGAAGGCGACGCGGCGACGTTCTTCCCTGCGGATTTCATCGCCGAGGGGCTTGACCAGACGCGTGGCTGGTTTTACACCCTCATGGTGCTTGGCACCTGCCTGTTTGACAAGAGCCCGTACAAGAACGTCATCGTCAATGGGCTTGTCCTTGCCGAGGACGGCAAGAAGATGTCAAAGCGTCTCAAGAACTATCCAGACCCCGCGAAGATGCTTGATACATACGGGGCAGACGCGATACGCCTTTACATGATTTATTCGCCGGTTGTTCGCGCCGAGAACCTGAAATTCTCAGAGAGCGGCGTCAAGCAGCTCATGCGTGATCTGCTGATTCCGTGGTGGAACGCGTATTCGTTCTTCGTTACCTACGCCAACGTCGACAAGTTCGCGGATGCAAAGGTGGTCTATCCAGATTCCGCGAACGTTCTCGACCGCTGGATCGTGTCCTCGATGGAAACGCTTATAGCCGACGTGACTGCTGCTATGGATGCATACGACCTGCAGCGGTCTGTGCGGCCGTTTGTCAAGTTTGTGGAGGACTTGACGAACTGGTACATCCGCCGTTCGCGCCGCCGTTTCTGGAAATCGCAAAACGACGGCGACAAGCTCTGTGCATATAGGACGCTCCGCTATGTGCTGGTGCAGCTCTCAAAGGTCGCTGCGCCGTTTACGCCTTTCATTGCGGAAGAGATATACAGAAATCTCAGGGGCGAGGGCGATCCTGAATCTGTCCATCTGTGCGACTTTCCGACTGCGAACGCATCTGTGCGCGACATGGAGCTTGAGAGGCGCATGGCGGCCGTGCAGACAGTTGTGGAGCTTGGCCGTCGCCTTAGGGCCGACAACGACCTCAAGGTTCGTCAGCCTCTTGCAGCGATACGCATCGCAGGAGCTGATGTCAAGGGCCTTGAGGACTTGATCATCGACGAACTCAACGTCAAGTCGGTGGAGTACGTAGCCGACGAGACCGAGCTTTGCGACGTCAGCTACAAGGCAAACTTCAAGACCCTTGGCAAGAAGTGCGGCCCGAAGATGAAGGCGGTAGCCGCAGCGATAGCGTCACTGAAGGGCATTGTTGCCGCTATGACCGTTGAGGGCATCGAGATTGCTCCCGACGATGTCCTGGTCACGCGATCGCCAAAGGCCGGGCTTGTCGTCGCGTCCGACGGACCGGTTGTAGTCGGCCTTGAGACGTCGCTCACGCCGGAACTTGTCGCGGAAGGCAACGCCCGCGAATTCGTCAGCCACGTGCAGAACATGCGCAAGGAGGCCGACTTCGAGGTTACGCAGCGCATCCATGTTACGGTTTCGGCAGATGACGGGATGCGCGCCTCCATAGAGGCGCACCGCGACTACGCAATGAACGAGATACTGGCTACGGCACTGGAATTCGCCGATGGCGTTGATGCGCCTGAGGCAGTCCTCAATGGGCACGCCGTGGCCATCAAGGTGGAGAAGGCATAATGAACAATCGCACGATTCCGTTTGACAAGGCAAAGCTCGAGGAGATTGCGGCGAAGTGGCCGACTCCGTTTCATATCTATGACGCCAAGGCTATTCGCGAGAACGCGAAGCGCCTTAAAAAGGCGTTTTCATGGAACAAGGGCTTCCGTGAATACTTTGCCGTGAAGGCCGCGCCAAACCCGCACCTGATGAAACTGCTCAAGGAGTTCGACTTCGGAAGCGACTGCTCCTCGATGGCCGAGCTCGTGCTCTCCGAGAAGGTCGGAAACGTCGGCGAGTCCATAATGTTCACCTCGAACGACACGCCTGCCGAGGAGTTCCGCAAGGCATGGGAGCTCGGAGCGATAGTGAACTTCGACGACGTTAGCCACATTCCGTTCTTCTTTGAGTCGGTGGGAGCGGCGGATTTCTCGAAGTCCCTGTTCTGCTGCCGCTACAACCCTGGGCCGCTAAAGGGCGGCAACGCCATCATCGGCAAGCCGGAGGAGGCCAAGTACGGCTTCACGCGCGAACAGCTGTTCGATGGCTACGCGCAGCTCAAGGCGGCGGGCGTCACTAGATTCGGCATACATACGATGGTTGCCTCCAATGAGCTGGATCCCGAATACATAATCGACACGGCCAAAATGCTGTTCACGCTTGTCGGCGAACTGCATGACGGGCTTGGCATTGACTTTGAGTTCGTCAATATCGGCGGCGGCGTGGGCATTCCGTACCGTCCAGACCAGAAGGCGATGGATCTCTCGGTCGTCGGGACTGGCATCGAGAAGGGGTATAGGGAACTTATCGAAGGTCGCGGACTTAAGCCCCTCAAGCTCTTCATGGAGTGCGGACGCTGCATCACCGGTCCTTATGGATACCTCGTTGCGCGTGTTCGGCACATCAAGAAGACGTATCGCCTTTATGCCGGTCTCGACGCGTGCATGTCGAATCTCATGAGGCCGGCGCTTTACGGGGCGTACCACGAAATCGTGGTGCCGGGCAAGGAGGGTTCCGGCGACACGACGGTCTACGACGTGACGGGTTCGCTCTGCGAGAACAACGACAAGTTCGCGATCCAGCGGGTGTTGCCGGTGCTCGAACGCGGCGACCTTGTCGTCATCTGCGATGCAGGTGCGCACGGACACGCGATGGGCTTTCAGTACAATGGAAAGCTACGCAGCGCAGAGTTGCTCTTGGAGTCTGACGGCTCGGTTCGTGAGATTCGCCGCGCCGAAACGCTTGATGACTATTTTGCGACCCTTGACTTCTCCAAATTGGGCGATTGACAGAGCTGAAATCGGTATTTGAGCTTCGGCTTATTAGCTGAACAACTCGTTCAGATCGGCGGCCGTGAGCGTTTCCATGACTTGTGCATCGGTGGTGGATACTGTTGCGCTTATGACGGCCTGCTTCCTGCGCTGGAGCGCGAGGACTTTCTCTTCGATTGATCCAGCGGCTATCATCTTGACCACGTAAACAGTCTTTTTCTGCCCAATGCGATGTGCGCGGTCCGTTGCCTGGTCTTCTACTGCTGGGTTCCACCACGGATCGTAGTGCATGACCATGTCGGCGCCAGTAAGATTAAGGCCTGTGCCTCCTGCCATGAGAGAAATAAGGAATACGGGTATCTCAGGAGTGCGGTTGAACTTGTTGCACTCGCCTAGGCGGTCTTTTGTGGAGCCGTCTAGGTAGCAGAAGGGGATCCCGGCGCGTCGAAGTTCCCCGGAAAGCGTCTTCAGCATCGTGACGAACTGCGAGAACACAAGTATCTTGTGGCCTTCATCTACAGCTGAGACGAGTTGCTCCATGAATGGCTCAACCTTTGCGCGAGAGGCTATCTGCCTGAGCTTCATCAAAAGAGCCAACAGTTCGAACTTGGATTTCGGCAAGCCTTTTGATCTTACGAGATCGCCCGCCGTGCGCCTTGCGGATGCAAGCGCGGCGGTGTATTCTCGCTGAGCATCGTCGGACATGGGGCAGTATGACACCTTCACAATCTTGTCAGGCAGATCCTTCGCCACGGTTTTCTTGAGGCGACGCAGTATGAAGGGGTTGAGCTTGCGCCTGAGCCGAGCGAGTGCGTTTTCGTCGGCGTCGTCGCGTATCGGGTCTTCGTAGCCGATCTTGAACGATTCGTAGTCGCCAAGGTAGCCGGGCATTAGGAAGTCGAATATAGACCAAACATCTGCCACGGAGTTTTCGACAGGCGTGCCAGTCAGCACAAGGCGGCGATCGGAGTCTAGCATCTTCACGGCCTTGGCGTTTTTAGTGCCCCTGTTCTTTATGTGCTGCGCTTCGTCGAGAACCACGGCGGAGAAGCGGCGGCCCATGTAGGCGGCGTCAAAGTCGCGCTGAAGCAGTGCGTACGACGTCACGACAATATCGACATGCGGTATTCGCGCAAAGACGCTGGTGCGGTCTGGACCGGACACTACGAGCGTTTTGAGCCACGGTGTGAATTTCCTGGCCTCCGCTTCCCAGTTCCTTACGAGAGACGTTGGGCACACAATGAGAGAAGGAGATTTCTGCACTGACTCCTGTTTTCCGCGCGGCAGAGAGAGCCAGGTGAGTGTTTGAAGGGTTTTGCCAAGGCCCATTTCATCGGCGAGCAGTCCAGATAGTCCGGCTTCTTCCAGGAAGCGCATCCAGTACACGCCCTGCTTCTGGTACGGTCGCAGCACTTTGTCCAGTTCGCCTAGCGATATTGGCTCGAACTTGGCGTTCGGGTCGCCACGATGCGCTGACGTTTCACGCCATCTCTCGGCGCCATCGTCGTCCAGATCCACTGCGTCCAGGATTGACTCGATGGACGAGCGGACGTATGGTGCGTAGATGCCCTTGACGCGGAACCATCCTCGCGAGGCTCCGTTCTGCGATGCGCAGCAGTCGCGGAAGATGTCGTGCATCTTTTCTATTGCGTCGCCGTCAAGTAGGTATACCTGTCCGTCGCGTAGTATTGCCCCGTCTCCTCGGTTGAGCGCGGCCTGTATCTCGGCGGGAGGAATGTCGGATCCCCTTGCCTCGAACGCATATGACACGTCGAATGAGCCGCCAGGTGCGTCACGCACCCTAATGACAGGGATGATTGACTGGAACGAGTCGTACAGTTCCGAAAGGCGTTTGGAAAGCTCAATCTTCCAGTCTGCTCTGCGGCGCAGGTTAGGGTAGCCTCTGCCGAGAAATGTCATTACCTTCTGCGGGTCGGCAAGGTAGAGCTTCAGGTCTCCGTCTTTGTATCCGTTCTCGAAGCCCCACTTCTTCAGCATCGCCACGGCGTCGCGTTCCGCCTTTATGGATCGTGTGCGGCGCATCAGGTTGTCGTCGGGATCTTCCAGCCACACCGTGCGTTCTGCCTGTACAGAGCATGCGGGGAAGTTTATGTCGCCGTACCAGGCGTCAAGCTCAATGGACAAGGAAGCGCGCGTGCCGCTGATGAGCGCGTAGAACATTGGCGTCGCTGGCACTTCTATGAAATCCCCGGCTTCTGCAGAGATGGGCGCGTAGTCGTCTTCGGACTTTACGGCGAGATGCTCGGCGGCTTCTGCCTCGTCGAGTTCTTGAAGGTGGAGCGCGAATCCAATGGCTACGACGTGTTCGCATACCTTGCCGTATCGTTGGTTCGTTGCGCACGGACAGTCAGAGTGAATGCGCCCGCCTCGCTCAAGGCGGAACTTGACTGGCATTGACCATCCGTTAGGTTGGTCTATCTTTCCTGAAACCGTCAAAGTGTCGTCGTCGTAGGCGACGTCACGCACGTCTCCTGCGTTGCATAGCGCCAGCGCCTGGTTAAAGACTTCGTCGCCTCCCCAGCCTATCAGTTCTTCGCGCGTTATGCCGCTTGTAGCAATTTCTTTTTCCATCGATTCTCCGTCAACTCTCCGTCAACAGTGTATTGTACCAAATTTCACCAGATGGAGTTCAAGCCAACCCCTATCCTGGATCTTCTGGGAAGGGTGGGCATTTGCAGCGTATTGACCAAACGGCGGCATTTTTGGTATAATTCGCGCGTTTTGTCCGTGAGAGTGTAGCGCGTGTGCGCGAGAGTATCACGGTGTATGTAACAAAAAGGCAAGCATGGATCAGATAAAGATCAAGGCGGAACCGCGTACCGAACAAGGTACAGGCGCGGTTCGTCGTCTGCGCCGGACGGGAATGATTCCTGGGTCGGTTATGAAAATGAAGAAGGGCGGCACGGAGCTTGTAAAGCTTCCGGAGCACGACTTCATGATGGCAATGCGCGGCAGGACCGGCAAGCAGGTTCTCGTCACGCTGGACATGGACGGCAGGGAAGTGCCGGCTCTTCTGCGCGAGATGCAGAATGATGTACTTAAGGGCACTCCCATTCATGTGGACTTCAGCGAGGTGTCGTTGACGGAGAAGGTCCGAATCACGGTTCCGCTGTATCTCGTTGGCGAGCCTAAGGGCGTGAAGATTGGCGGCGGTGTGCTCGAGCAGACGCTGCGCACGGTCGATATCGATGTGTTGCCAGGCGATATTCCCGAAAAGTTCGATGTTGACGTCTCCGCACTCGACCTCGACCAGACGCTGTTCGTTCGCGACCTGAACCTCGGCGAGAAGTACACGATTCTCACTCGTGGCGAAGTGCCCGTGGCGGTTGTCAAGTCTCCCGATGACGTTCCTGGCGTGGCGCCTGGAGCAGCTGCGGCCCAGGCGACTCCTGAGGTCATCAAGAAGGGCAAGGAGGATGCGGCCGGAGCGACCGACTCCAAGAAGGAGGAGAAGAAGTGATGAAGAAGTACGATGCTCTCTATATCTTTGTTGGTACGCTCCGCGACGACGCGGTAGAGGCGTGTCTCGACAAGGCTCTCGCGGAAGTGACGCGTCTCGGCGGCAATGTGCTCGAGAAGGTGTCGCTTGGAAAGCGTTCGTTCTCGCGTCCGATCAAGAAGCGCGAAAGCGGCGTTTATGTGAAGGTGCGCCTCGAGCTCGACCCGCAGAAAGTCGACGAGCTCGTAAACCGCTACCACCTCGTCGAAGAGGTGTTCCGCGTGCAGATTCTCGCAGTGGACGACCGCCGCGAGGTGAAGCTCGCCCAGGAGCGTGCCGAGCGCGCCGAGATTCAGGCGAAGAAGGATGCCGCGGCGGCCGCGGCGCTCGCCGCGAAGACCGAGGCGTAAGGGGAAGCGAGGTGCCGACATGGCGTCTTTCAACAAAGTGATCCTGATGGGCAACCTGACGCGCGACCCTGATGTCCGCGCGGCCGGGGCGAACGGCATGAAGGTCGCGCGTCTTGGCCTGGCGGTCAATGAGCGTCGCAGGGACCGCAGCGGCCAGTTTGTGGATTTCCCAGTGTTCGTCGATGTTGACGCCTGGGACAAGCTTGCTGAGCTCTGTGGACAGTACCTGTCGAAGGGTTCTTCCATTCTTGTGGAGGGCCGGCTTCAGATGGACACTTGGGAGAAGGACGGCGTAAAGCACCAGAAGCTTAAGGTGCGCGCTTCCACGATCAAGTTCCTCCCGAAAGGCGACCGCCTTGCAGGCGGGGCGTCGAGGGCTTCGGAGCCTGCTGTCGTGGCTGAAGTGCCCGAAAGCGAATCCACCGATATTCCGTTCTAGTCAACTTCAACAAGGAAACCAAAAATGGCTTTCAAGAAATCAAACAGCTCGGCTGGCGAGGAGTTCGCCGCCAGGAAGCGTCCGCCGTTCCGCAAGGACGATGCGATCGATGTCAATGACATCGAGACGCTCAAGTACTACATAACCGACTACGGCAAGATTCTGCCTGCTCGCATTACGGGTGTGACCTCGCAGCAGCAGCGCCAGATCCGCCAGGGCGTCAAGCGCGCCCGCAACATGGGTCTTATGGCCTAAGGGAAGGAGCGCTCGAAATGACCAAGCACATCGAAGTCATGCTCATGGACGGCGTGAAGAAGCTCGGCAAGGCTGGCGAAATAGTCAAGGTGACGCCTGGCTATGCCCGCAACTACCTTTTCCCGAAGGGTCTTGCCGCAGTCGCTACCGAGGCGGCGAAGCGCCGTCTCAAGAAGCTGGAGGCCGAGCGCGCCGCTCGCGCCGCCGAAGAGAAGAAGGCTCTTCTCGAAGTCGCCAAGAAGCTCGACAAGCTCGAGATCACCGTCTCCGCTAGCACTGTTGACGGCAAGAAGCTCTATGGCTCTGTCGGCATCAGCGACATCCTCGCTGCAATCGAGGCGAATCGCGGCGTGAAGGTCGAGCGCGGGCAGCTTGAGCTTGACGACGCCCTCAGGGAGGTCGGCGAGTACACGCCTACCATCAACCTTGGCCACGGCGTTACTGTCAAGTTCAAGATCCACATTGTTGACGAAGGCTCTGCCGAGGCGTAAGACAGTAGGCAGTTCACTGCGCATCGAACGGCGCCGCGGAAGTTGCATTCCACGGCGCTGTTTTTGTTTGCCATCTCGTTTATGCGGCTATGCGAGGAATGGGTTTGAACGGCGTTCCGTGCCGATGGTGGTGGTGGGACCGTGGCCTGGCACGACTGTCGTGGCATCCGAAAGCGCGAGCAGCTTGGATAGAGACTTCATAAGCGTAGGCATGTCACCGCCGGGAAGGTCCGTGCGTCCGACGGAACCTGCGAATAGCGTGTCGCCGGAAAGAAGGAGCTGCGCGTCTGGCAGATGGTAGCATACGCCTCCCGGCGTGTGCCCTGGCGTTTCTATTACTTCGACTTTGAATGGAATGTCAGAGCCCGCGAGAGTGTGCACGTCGCGAATGTCGGATGGCATGTCGATTGGTGGATAGTCCGGCGGGTTCTGGTTCATCGGGTGTGCAAGCATTGGCACATCGCCAGGATGCACGTAGACGGGCAGGCCTGGGAACCTTGCCTGCAGCGCGGGCACTCCGCCAATGTGGTCGAAGTGTCCGTGGGTGAGCATAATTCCAGAGGGGAGAAGCCCCTTCGCGGACACTAGGTCCGCTATGCGGTCGGCGTCCGCCCCCGGATCCACGATCCATGCGCGTCCCTCTGCGCAGATGATCGAGCAGTTGACTTCGTAGGCTCCAACTTCTAGAGATAATTTTTCCATGGCGGAAAGTATAGCAAAAACCGACGCGAATGTGTTATAATTCACATCACCAGCACGAGAGTGCAAACGCAAACGACAAAAGGACATCAGCCATGAAGAGAACCGTCATTGTAAACGCGCACGTAATCTCGCCCGACGTTGACATGGAGGGCGCGACAATCGTGATCGAAGGCAAGAAGATCAAGCTTGTCGCCGCAAATAAGCCCGCGCATAAGGCCGACAGGGACACGACCGTCGTGGACGTGCGCGGCCAGTACGTGATGCCGGGTTTCATAGATGTGCACACGCATGGCGCCCTCACCTATGATTTCTGCGATGCCGACGAGAATGCAATCTTCGAGGTCGCGCGCGGCAAGCTTCAGGAGGGCGTTACCACGTTCCTGCCGACGACGTTGACAGTCAGCCATGAAGAGCTGGTTGCAGCTGCGAAGAACGCCCGCAAGTATGCGGATGCCGGGATGCCATACGCGAAAGCACCGGGCATACATCTTGAGGGCCCGTTCATAAATGTCAAATGCTGCGGAGCGCAGAACCCGAAATATGTGCGCAAGCCGTCTGTCAAGGAACTCAAGGAGATAGCGAAGGTCTATCCAGTGAAGCAGATTTCCTACGCGGTCGAGACGGAGGGCGGCGCGAAGTTCGCCAAGGATTGCATCAAGCTGGGCGTTGTGCCTAGCTGCGGGCACACCGGCGCGAAGCTCAAGGACCTCATGCCCGCCTACAGGAACGGTCTCAGGCACATGACGCACTTCTGCAACCAGATGACGCCGCTCCACCACCGTGAAATAGGCATGGTCGGCGCTGGGTTCCTGATCGAGGACCTGAACACCGAGGTGATCTGCGACCGCATTCACCTCTGCGACGACATGTTGCGCCTCATTTTCACGCGCCGCAGTCTTGCGCATGTGCAGATGATCACCGACTCGCTCAGGTGTTCGCACTGCAAGGATGGATATGAGTTCATCATGGGCGGCATAAAGGTCAAGCTGCAGAATGGAGAGGCGAGGCTTGAAGCCGGCAATCTCGCGGGGTCGACGCTTTGGATGGGCAAGGGACTCAAGAACGTCCACGATGTCACGGGCATACCGTTGAAGGACCTTGTGCGTTGCACTTCATGGAACCAGGCGATAGAATTTGGCTGGGGCAAGGAACTCGGCAAGGTCGAAAAGGGCTACACGGCCGACCTCGTGGTCATCAATCCACGCACGTGGAAGCCTTCGGCCGTCTTCGTTGACGGCGAGCAAAAGATTTGATATACTACAAACTGTTTTCGGCTTTCCCTATGGGTGCCGAAAGCAGATTGTGGAGGGATGGCCGAGTGGCTGAAGGCAACGGTTTGCTAAATCGTCATACGGACTAAACTTCGTATCGGGGGTTCGAATCCCCCTCCCTCCGCCATCCGAACGGTATGGATTTCGCGCTGTGCTTGAAGATGGCGCGGCGTATTGAATGGTTCCGCCAAAAGTGATATAATACGCACTCAAAATTGTTGGACTTCAAATGCGATAGAAAGCAAGGAGCAGAAAGAATGAAACTGGAAGACTTGAAGGGCAAGACCGTTGGCGTGTGCGTCAGCGGAGGGCTTGACTCTAAGACGATTTGCTGCGTTCTCAAGGATGCAGGCGTGAAGGTTAAGGCATTCTCGGCGAACGTTGGTCAGCCTGACGAGAAGGATATCAACGACATCAAGAAGAAAATGGCTCCTACTGGCGTTACCACGACAATCGTTGATGTCACCAAGGAGATGGCGGAGATATGCTTCGAGACCGTGAAGTGCCAAGCCATGTACGACGGGGGCTACTGGAACTCCACTGGCATCGCCCGTGCAGTCACGGTTCAGAAACTTCTTCCCGCCATGAAGAAGGCAGGATGTTCGGTGCTCGTGCATGGCGCAACCGGTCGCGGCAATGATCAGATGCGCTTCGAGCGCTACACCAACGTGCTTGCGCCCGAGTTCGGCGTGTACGCGCCGTGGCGCGACGCCGACCTGCTCAAGAAGTTTCCGGGCCGTACGCAGATGGTCGAGTTCCTGGCCAAGCGCGGCATCGTCGCGTTCGTCGGCACGAAGAAGAAATATTCGACCGACGCCAATCTCGCCGGTCTATCTCACGAGGCGGAGGATCTTGAGTCGATGGAGACGTCGATGCGCATTGTGAAGCCGACGATGGGTGTGTGGCCCACCGAGGCACCGGACAAGGTCGAAAAAATCGTCCTCAAGTTCGAGAAGGGGCGCTGCGTCGCAGTGAACGGCAAGCGCATGACGCCGCTTCAGGTTATGCTCCTAGCCAACAAGGTCGGCGGGCGCAACGGTATTGGGATGAAGCACGCGCTTGAGAACCGCATTATTGGCACGAAGAGCCGCGGCGTCTACGAGGCTCCTGGGATGGAAGTTCTTTCATGGGGTCTCAAGTACATCTACGAGGGCGTAATGGACCGTCGGTCCACAAAGATGTTCAAAGAGCTGTCGTCGTTTGTTTCCGACCAGATATATGACGGTCGCTGGTTCGATCCTGCGACGAAGGCTGCGCGCGATGCGATACAGGTCTGGGCCGACAAGGCGACGGCAGAGGTCACGCTCGGGCTCTACAAAGGCAACATCTTCTTTGAGTCCCTCAAGGGGCTTAAGGCCACTATCTACAACGAAGCCGACAGCTCGATGGAGGCCTCCAACGGCCTAAACCCGCACAGTTCGCAGGGCTTCGCAGAGATTCAGAGCGTAGAGGCTAAGATGCTCGCCAGGGCCGGGCAGATTCAGGCGTGAAGTTCGGGCAGTAGGACGTGTTCAGGAGGTTTAGAAGGTTGAGCAAGGAAGAAGAGAAAAAGAGGGGAGATACGCCCGTCCAGCAGGATACGTCGGTTCCGCCAGAGGGCGGTGCCGAGGTCAGCAAACCTGCCGAGGAGTCTGCTGACAAGCCTGATGGAAAGTCCGGCGAGCCGGCGAAGCCGGTCGAGCCGGACTGGAAGGCACTCTATGCACTTACCCTCGCCGACTTTGACAACTATAAGAAGCGCGCGGTGCGCGATCGCGAAGACACCTATCGCTATGCTGAGTCTGACATACTGAAGGACGTTTTGCCTGCTGTTGACAATCTTCAGCTTGCACTTGACAGTGCCAAGGAAAAGTCGGAGGATCCCTTCGTCAAGGGTGTGAGGCTTGTCTACGACACGCTTCTCAAGTCGCTCAAGGGCCACGGAGCTGAGCCGTTCGACTCTGTGGGGAAGGAACTTGATCCAGAGAAGATGGATGCCATCGCGACGCTGCCATCGGCAGATGTTGCGGAGGGCTTGGTTTCCATTGAGTCGAAGAAGGGATGGATGATTGGTGACAAGGTTCTTCGTCCCGCCCAGGTCGTTGTTTCGTCGGGAAATCCCGAGACTCCGGCGGCGGCGGAAAAGCCCAAAGCCGAGGATATTCCGGGAGAATCCAATGGCTGACAAGCGCGACTACTACGAAGTGCTGGGCGTTTCGCGTTCCGCTACAGCCGACGAAATAAAGTCGGCCTACCGGAAGCTTGCGATGAAGTACCATCCCGACCGCAACCCTGGCGACAAGGCTGCAGAGGAGAAGTTCAAAGAGGCTGCAGAGGCGTATGATGTTCTGCACGACCCCGAAAAGCGCCAGCGCTATGACCAGTTCGGCCATCAGGCATTCGCCAACGGCGGCGCTGGCGGCTTCGGCGGTGCTGGCGGCATGAGCATGGACGACATCTTCTCTGCGTTCGGAGACCTTTTCGGCGGGAGGATGCGCGGCGGAAGCTTTGGCGGGTTCGAGGAGTTCTTCGGCGGCGGGCGTCAGCAGCAGCGGCGCGCCGATCCGAATGCGCCTCAACGCGGAGACGACATGACCTTTCGGCTTGAGATAGACTTCGACGAGGCCGTGTTCGGCAGCGAGCGTACTCTTGAGCTTACGCTTCCGACGCAGTGCAAAGAATGTGGTGGCACAGGCGCGGCGCCAGGTTCGAAGCGCGTTACCTGCCACACATGTGGAGGACATGGCGTCGTGATCGGCGGGAGCGGCTTTTTCCAAGTCAGGCAGACCTGCCCTACATGTGGCGGAGAGGGGATGATTATCGAAAAGCCGTGCCGCAGTTGTCGTGGCGCTGGGCACGTTACCAGTCCGCAGAAGATTTCGCTCAGAATTCCAGCCGGTGTGGACACGGGATCCAAGTTGCGTCTTCAAGGAAAGGGCGGCGGAGGCCTGCGCGGTGGCGAGAACGGCGATCTGTATGTGCTTCTCGAAGTGCGCTCCAGCGACATTTTCGAGCGCGAGGGTCAGGATCTTTTTGTTGATATACCCGTATCGCCGGCTGTTGCCGCGCTTGGCGGCGAAATCGCCGTTCCGACGCCGGAGGGCGAAGCGCGTCTGAAGATTCCCGCTGGCACGTCCAACGGAAAGGTGTTTCGTCTGCGCGGAAAGGGCGTCCCATCTTTGCGTGGCGGTATGCCTGGCGATCTGGACGTGCGTATTGTAATTGAGGTGCCGACGCGCCTTGATCGCAGGCAGCGTGCTGCTCTTGAAGATTTCCAGAAACTCGTTACTCCTGACACCTTTCCCGAGGCGCAGCGCTTTGCGAACAGGTCGAAGGTGTTCTTCGCGCATAGGGACAAATTGAAGAAATGAGACTTGTGGCTTTAATATGAGTTAATGCACCTGTGGTGGAATGGCAGACACGGTGGATTTAGGTTCCACTGCGAAAGCGTGGGGGTTCGAGTCCCTCCAGGTGCACCAGTAATCGGGGGTGAGATTTTCACCCAGTCGTTTCATGGTATCACGCCTGCTTTCTTTGACGGTGCGGTTTTTTTGGTCGGTGCTATGCCAGGGCGCATTACGGACGCAATCGGCTTCCCTTTGCAGCGTGTCAGGATGTGATCGACACGGTACTTGACTTCACGTGCGATTTTTAGGATAATACGACACATGAAAAAAGACTATGGCTGCCTGGCTAGGCATCGCGGCTTTCTCGGCAAGCCGCCGCTTGGCAATTCAATTGATCCATTTCCGTGCTCGCCGGCAAAAGTGTTTGCCGCGCAGGTTTCAGGGCTGTCCAGACGCCTGAAGGCGATAAAATGCCGCAATGTTGTCATCGGACTTTCTGGTGGTCTTGACTCCGCGCTCGCTCTTCTCGTCGCGGACGCTGCATTCAACAAGCTCGGCTTTGACAGGAGCGGCATCCACGTCTATACAATGCCGGGGTTTGGCACGTCAGGCAGGACGAAGGGCAACGCAGGGCTTCTTTGCGAGGGGCTTGGCCTCAACATTGAGACGATAGCCATTGCGAAAAGCGTTCGCCAGCACCTGCGGGACATTGGCCACGACGGAAGGACTCCTGACGTGACCTACGAGAACGCGCAGGCGCGAATGCGCACGATGATTCTCATGGACAAAGCCAATATGGTCGACGGAATAGTCCTCGGCACAGGCGACATGAGCGAAATAGCGCTGGGCTGGTGCACATACAACGGCGACCACATGTCCATGTTCGGGGTGAACAACGGCATTCCGAAGACCGTAGTGCGTAAAGTCTGCGCATGGTGGGCCACGAGAAAGGAGTTGATTGCTAAGGGCGCCGGCAGTGGAAAGACGGCTGCTGCCATACGGGACATTGTGAACACACCGGTTAGTCCTGAGCTTGTAAAGGGACAGGTTACCGAGGACAAGCTTGGACCTTATGAACTTCATGACTTCTTCCTTTGGAATTTCATCATGAACGAGATGGGCTCGACGGATCTTCGAAAGTCGGCCACCTCGTATTTCGCCGGACGATTCTCGCAGGATGTCATCAATAATACGCTTGACACTTTTCTGAGGCGCTTTTTCACGCAGGCGTTCAAGCGCAACTGCCAGCCTGATGGAATATGCATTTTCCCTTTTGAACTTTCATTGCATGGCTGGTGGATACCTTCGGATCTCGGTGTCGTGAAAATATGAGAATGTACCGTTAAGATACGTTGCAGGCGGTGATTTTTGATATACTGTACGAAAACCGAAAATATGGGCCTTTAATGAAAACGATAATGCATAACGAAAATATGTCGTCGATGTCGGCCGCCGTGCGCAGCTGTGCGTATGCGTTTGCGTGTTTTGCCGCGCTTGCCGCAAATGCCGAGATCGAGTTTGACGCAGGTGCAGACCTGCGCATCAGGCAAGAGTTGATAAGAAATGCGCCAGGCCTGCCTGGCGGAGGCCTTCTTATGTCGGCGCGCAGAAGCGGCTTTACCGACCAGATGCGCTTCCGTCCGAGGATATGGGGCGAGATCAAGGCGTACAGCGAAAACGAAAGCGTTGGCGAGTGGCGCATATTCACGCGTCTAACCGACGAATTTCGCTGGTGCCCAGAGCCGTACAAAAACGCGCAGACTTTCCCCGGCGAAGTGATACTCGACAATCTCTTCATCGAGGGGAAGGGAGTGTTCGACGGTTTTCTTGACTTGCGCCTTGGCCGTCAGGATCTCTACAACTACTGTGGGCTCGACCATGTCTTCGTGGACGGAACTCCGGGCGATGGCTCGCGGACGGTCTACACCGACATGGCCGCGTTCAAGCTGCACTTCACCGAAGATTCAACGCTTGACCTGTTCGCGCTTTACAACTTCGACGACACAGACATTCGTTGGGGCACGCGCCGCAGCAAACACACGTCGCTATCGGGTCTTGGCGGAGGAGCCGACCTTGACATGGACGACTGGGGCGTTGGCGCTATATGGGGATCAAAGCTCTATGAGTGGCTGCCCTACCAGCTGTTCATAATGCAGAAAAACACCCATGAGTTCATGCGTGGCGGAGTGGAGCATCCGTGGACTCAGCGTGAACTTGTCGGAGCGAAGGTTGTGCCGCAGATAAACGACGAATGGTCTTTGCAGCTGGAGGCAATGGGCCAGATCGGAAACAACGGCGACCACGATACGCTCTGTGGTTGGAGCTCTTACGCAGGCGTTAACTGGAAGAGCGCGACGGAGTCGTCAATCAAGCCTTTCGGCAGCTTCGGCTACCACTTCATGTCCGGCGGCGACGATGCTGCCGTAGAGGACGGAGGGCACCGCGCATGGGATCCTATGTGGTCTCGCGGCGTGAACGACTCTGAGCTGTTCCTGTATGGTACGCACTATGGCGCGGCATGGTGGAGCAACCAACACTACATGAAGCTTGCGGCTGGCCTTGACTTCGGTCGTGCCCACAGACTCACCGGACACATTGGCCCACTTTTCGCTGCGGCGCAGGACGGAATGGGCGGAGGCGACGGCCATTTCAAGGGGCTGCTCTCGCAGCTGCGCTACGATTTCCCGCTTTGGCTCGCCGACAAGGAGAAGGGGGAGAGATTCGAGGTTGTGGGGCACTTTCACCTTGAGTTATTCAATCCTGGCGATTACTACGAAACGGACAAGCCAGGGTTTTTCTTCCGTTGGCAGGTCGAGTTCAGGTTCTGATACCGATGAAGCGCAAGCTTGAATTCCCCGGCTTCATAGACGTGCACGTGCACTTCCGCGATCCTGGCGTGCCAGAGGCGGAAACGACAGCAAGTGGGCTTGCAGCGGCTTCACGTGGCGGCTTCGCGGCGGTTGTCACGATGCCGAACACGGAGCCTGCCTGCGACTCTCCAGAGTTGATGTCGTACCAACGAGGCGCAGCCCGTGAATGTGGCGGTTCCCGTAGCACGATTCTGCTGACATCTGCCTGCATAACAAGGGGTCGTTTAGGCCGCGAGGTTGCAGACCTAGAGTCGCTTGCGGAGGCGGGGGCAGCATTCTTCACCGACGACGGTAGCTATGTTGCCGACGACAGAGTCATGGAAGAGGCCATGCGTCGTGCGGCGAAATTGGGAATGTGCGTCTGCGACCATGCCATGGACCCAGATGAGTCAAGGGGCGGAGTAATCCGCGACTGCGCTCTTGCACGGCGTTGTCATCTTCCCATCATGCCTGTTTCAACAGAGACGTTGGCAATACGTCGTGACATATCTATTTGCCGCGTCACGGGCTGCCGCCTGCACATTCAGCACATATCGACGGCCGAAGGCGTCGAACTCGTGCGCAACGCGCAGCGGGAAGGTCTTCCTGTAACAGCAGAGGCAACGCCGCACCACCTTGCGCTGTCCTGCGATGAAATACCAGGCGACGACGCGAACTACAAGATGGCGCCGCCGCTTGGAAACAATGAAGATCGCTCGGAGCTGCGACGCGCCGTGAAAGACGGCGTTCTGATGTTCGCTACCGACCACGCGCCGCACCCGGCAGCCAAGAAGTCGCTCGGCTTCGCTGCGAGCGCGAACGGCATAATTGGTCTTGAAACAGCGATTCCGCTCACATGGATGACGATGGTTGAGTGTGAGGGAATGAGGCCAGACGAATGGGCCAAGGCATGGTGGAATATGCCTCGCTCCATACTTTCGCCTTGTGCGGCAAAGAAACTGGAGTCAGTGCGGCAGACTGTTGTCGAGGTTGGAGAGTCGCGGGCAGTGGATGTATCGAAGTTCGCATCTCTTTCAAGAAACTGTCCGTATGACGGCTGGGAGTCAACGTGCTGGCCGGTTGCAGGCCGAAGGCTGAATTGAAACATGAACATATCATTTTTTGACAGGGCTGCGGGATACTTTCCCGACTTGTGCTTCAAGATGCCGCCAGACCTCGGCATAATGCTTGGCAGTGGGTGGGGAGCTGCGCTCGAGCCTGACGAGATTCTTTTCCGTGCGTCGTATTCAGACATTCCCGGACTTGGTGCGTCCACTGTCAAGGGCCATGTCGGCGAGTTCGTGCTATTCCGTCGAGGATTGAAACGTGTGGCGGCATGGTGCGGACGACGCCACTACTATGAGGGAGCGGGCTGGGAGCCGGTGGTGCTCCCGGTCGAGATGCTGCGCAGAATGGGCTGCCAGTCGATCCTTCTCACGAATGCGTCAGGGGGCATAAACCCGACGCTTCGACCAGGGGACTTTGTGGTAATCCGCGATCACATAAACCTCGTGGGCGCCAATCCCCTTGTAGGTCAGCATGTTGCCGAGTGGGGCGAGCGATTCCCCGACATGAGCGAGGTGTACACGCGTCGGCTGGCGGAGCTCCTGCACGCGAGCGCAAACAAGCTCGGGCTTCGAGCGATGGACGGCGTGTACGCATACAGCTGCGGACCGTGTTACGAGACGCCGGCCGAGATACAGGCGTACAAGGCGCAGGGCGCGGATGTCGTCGGCATGTCAACTGTGCCGGAGGCGGTGTTCGCACGCGCTTGCGGCATCAAGGTCGCCGGTCTTTCGCTGGTGTCGAACCTTGCCGCAGGCATCTCTCGCCGCGCTCTTGGGCATGAGGAGGTCATGGCCGCTGGCGAGGCCGCCAAGCCAAGCATGGCCGCGCTAATAGGGGACTTCATTGATCGACTCTGACGTTGAGGACTTCCTCTCCGCGCTGCTACTCGAAAAGGGAGAGAGCGAGAACACGTGCATTGCATACCGCGCCGACCTTGAGCGTTTCATGGCGTTTCTGGCAAGGCGCGGCAAGGCGGATTCCGCGTCCGTCGCGCGCGAGGACATCGTGGACTTCCTCGCCGAGGAGCGAGTGCAGGGCATGGCTGGCACGACGCGGGCGCGGCGAACCGCTGCGATACGAATGTTCTTCCGTCATCTGAAGGAACGGCACCGTCTGCGCGCAAACCCGTCCGACCTGATGGATTCGCCGCGCAAGGCGCGTCCGCTTCCGAAAGTGCTTTCGGAGGACGAGGTTGCGCGGATGATTGAAACCGCGAATGGCAACGATCCGCGTTCCGTCCGTGACCGCGCGCTTCTTGAAACGCTTTATGGATGCGGACTCCGCGTAAGCGAGGCGTGTGCGCTCAAGATGGACGACATCATGGCGGATGGCGAACTGCTGCGCGTCTTTGGTAAGGGATCCAAGGAGCGCGTAGTGCCGATTGGCGGTGGTGCTGGACGTGCGCTTTCTGCGTATTTTGCATCGGCGCGCACGTCGTTCACGAAGGGCAACCTTGGCGAGACGCATGTGTTTGTCACTCGCCTTGGAAGGCCGTTCACTCGACAGGGCGTGTTCAAGGTGGTTCGCGAACGAGCGGCTGCAGTGGGCATCGCCGCAGATCGCATATCGCCGCATGTCCTCAGGCACTCGTATGCGTCGCACATGCTTGCACGCGGTGCAGACGTGCGTGTGATACAGGAACTTCTCGGTCATGCTGACATAGGCACCACTCAGATATACACGCATGTGGATGCATCAAGGTTCTCCGAAATACACCGATTGCATCCGCGCCACTGACCCACCATATGGAGTTGAACCGTTGCGCCAGAGTGCGTGGTTTGGTATAATCTCAGGCATGAGCATGAACATGGAGAACAAGGGCAGGTGAAGACAAGACAGTTCTGGTATCCGTTGCCCGAGCGGCTGATAGCACAGCGCCCCGCAGAGACTCGCGGGACGGAGCGGATGATGGTGCTGCATCGTGATACAGGCGTGATCGAGCATCGGCACATTGCCGACATCGTCGAGTACGTTACGCCGAATGACTTGCTTGTCGTGAACGACACAAAAGTCTTTCCCGCACGGCTCATTGGAGCGTGGCCAGATACGCTTGGTGCAGTGGAAATGCTGCTTGTCAACGCCGCGCCGATGGATGCGGACGGCGAACGTCCGTCGATGTCGTCCGGCGTGGACTCCTTGCGCTGGAATGTGATCGTTGGTTCGGGGCGTAAATGCCGAGAAGGGCAGATTGCCGTGTTCGGACCGAACCGCGAGCTTCAAGCGACGATGCTAAAGCCGCTTTCAGGCATAGGCATGTGGCAGGTTGAATTTGCCTGCAAACGCCCGCTAATGGATCTTCTTGATGAGTTCGGGCGAACGCCTGTGCCGCCGTACGTGAAACGCGAGGGCACGGCAGAAGAGGAGCGCGCCGACCGAGAGCGCTACCAGACCGTCTACGCGCGCGAGGTCGGTTCTGTCGCCGCTCCTACAGCTGGACTGCACTTCACGCCGGAGATACTTGCGGCTATAGAGGCCAAGGGCGTCAGGCGCGTTGCTGTTACTTTGCACGTCGGTCCTGGTACGTTTAGACCTGTAAAGGCGGACAACATCGAAGACCACCACATGGACTTCGAGGCGTTCACCGTTCCGCCAGAGGCCGCCGAGGCTGTAAACTACTGCAAGGCGAGAGGTGGGCGCGTGTTCTGCGTTGGCTCCACGACTGTGCGCACGCTTGAGTCCGTCGCCGCGGCAGTTGGTGCGGACGGGGCCGGAAATCGCGTCGACATGTCGTCCCCACGCGAGATTGTTAGGCCGGGCTCAGGAGCGAGCGACATATTCATCTATCCACCTTACCGCTTCCGCGTGTGCGACTGCATGCTGACGAATTTTCATTTGCCGCAGTCCACGCTTCTCATGATGGTGTCTGCGCTTGCCGGGCGTGAAAGGGTGCTTTGCGCGTATGCCATGGCCGTGCAGAAGAACTACATGTTTTTCTCGTACGGAGATTGCATGCTCATCGTCTGATGTGGTATAATTCACTACTGAAATGGCTATGTTTGTACCAAAAGACCGTCGATCGCTTTTCCGTCAGTTCCTGTCGGGGATGTATGATGCCGTAGTCATAACTGACCCGAACGGGCATATCCTTGAGATCAACCCACGCACAGTGGAGTATTTCGGTCGCGAAATCGAGGAGGTTGTTGACCAGCCGATATCGGTGTTCATTCCTGGTCTGAAGCAGGACGTAGTGCTGCGCATCCGAAAGGGACTGGAGGGCGATCGTCACGTTGTCGTTGATGCGAATGGCGTCGCGAAGGATGGGCGGAAGATCGCATGCGAGGTGGCCGTGTCGTGCATAGACCTCCTCAATCCAGGAGACCTCATTTTCACGATTCGGAACGTTGAGCGCCGTCGTGCGTACATGAATGCGTTTCGCGACAAGGCCAATTCGTTCGACATATCGTCCGATGCGCTCTTCGCATGTGATGCAAACGGCGCGATACGGGAGTGCAATGCGGCTTTTCTTTTGCGGTTCGGCTTGGCGGATGTGTCTGTTGCTCGCGGTCGTGCGATTGCAGAGTTCATCAAGGGCGACCAGCTTGAAGCGGGCTTCCGCCGCGCGCTCTCCGGCGAGAGAACTTCCGTCATGGTGGATGGAATGGGCGAAGTGGTGCTCGCTCCGAATGTGCACGTCCGAAAGACTGTTGGCGTTGTCGGGTCTGTTCGCGGGGGGGTATGACCGATGGTTCGTCGTGCGCCTCGCCATGCCGTGGGCATACAGTCGCTGTCCGTGCAGAAGGCAGACCCGAAGATTCTTCAGGATTTTCTTGCCATCAGGTTCTCGCTGACTAGACGCACGGCCAAGGCAGTGATAGACGGCCGCAATGTCTGGGTGAACCGAAAATGCGTCTGGATGGCTCGCTTTGCCATACGGACAGGCGATGTTGTGGAATTGCCGCAGGCAATTGTCAAGGCCGCGCAGAGGCAGGCGCCAGCATCGGCGCTAGGCGGCAACTCCGTCGGCGGAGTGCAGGCGCGCCGCCATGTGCGCGTGCTCTGGCAGGACGACAACTATCTTGTGTGCGACAAGCCGTCCGGCATGGTAAGCTGCGACGATCCAAAGAGTGTCGAGTCGCTTCTGCGCGAGCAGGAGGGCGTGCCGACCTTGGAGGCAGTGCACCGTCTTGACCGCGATACGACGGGTTGTCTTCTGTTCGCCAAGCGGCACGTGGCGCTGGAAGCCGCGATAGAGGTGTTTCGCACCCACAAGGTCACAAAAATTTACCATGCGATTGTTGCGGGGCGCTTCCCGTATGCGCACCAGACGATCAGTTCCCAGATCGACGGCCAGGACGCGCGATCGGACGTAACGCGCGAGGCGTTCTCGCCAGATGTCTCATTGCTTCGCGTCAAGATAGAGACCGGTCGCACGAACCAGATTCGGAGGCACTTGTCGTCAGTGCGTTTTCCGATTGTTGGCGACAGGGTCTTCGGGCTTAAAAGCGTTCGTGATCCGAGGCTCATGCAGGTTCCGCGTCAAATGCTTCATGCGTCGACGCTCACGCTCATTGAGCCGATGACGAGGAAAGGCCAGATACACGTCCATTCGCCAATGCCGGCAGACTTCCGCGCTTCGCTTAGAGTCTTCGGGTTGGGGAAAAAGTAGGGGAGGCGGCTCCTTATTCGCCGATTCAGCTGCCGCGCTCCATGTCGCGGCGAAGGGCTTTCTTCTTCAGCGTGTCGCGCTTGTCGTGCAACTGCTTGCCTCGGCATACGCCGAGATCGAGCTTGATGCGTCCGTTCTTTAGAAACATTTTCAGCGGAACGAGCGTTAGCCCCTTGGCCTCTGTCTTGAGGCGAAGTTCCTCTATCTGCTTCTTGTGCACGAGGAGCTTGCGCATCGACTTGGGTTCGTGGTTGAACCGGTTGCCGAACTTGTACGCGGCGATGTCCGCCCCGACGAGCCAGAGCTCGCCGTGGAGGACAGCCCCGTACGATCCGGAGAGAGAGACGCTGCCACCACGGCAGCTTTTCGCCTCAGTCCCGGAAAGGACAATACCGCACTCGATTGAGTCGAGCACGGTAAAGTCGTGGCGGGCCTTTCGGTTCTCCGCCAGAGTGGCGTTGAATTTCTTCTCTGCCACAGTGTCGCCTAGATGTCGGCGTAGAGCGAATTGACGCTCGTGCGCTTCTGATTCCACTTCGTCTTGGCCTCTTCGGCCTTGGCAATCGCGTCGAAGTCGATTTCGGCGATTAGCCTGCCCTCGGCAACTTCTGCAAGTGCAATGTCGCACTTGTCGACATCAAGGGCCGAGCGGCCCTTCTTGATGTCGTCGTCGGTGAGAAGCTTTGTTGGGTTTACGAGGGGCTTCGCGCCGTTTATGAGCTCACGCTCGCGCTTGCTGACGAGATTCACCAGCACGGGAACCGACTGGATCTTCTCGTGTGCCTTCTTCAGGAGTTCAGCGTTCATTTTGTTCCAAGTCCTTCAGCTGTTTCACTTATCGGATCTGTGATATGCCGCAAGGCTGCGGCATCAGGCCTTGTCGTCGAGCTCGGCCATGGCGGCCTTGCGCGAGAGCTTGATGCGCCCGCGCTCATCGACATCGAGGCACTTCACTTTGATGATGTCGCCTACCTTGCAGACGCCGTCCATCGACTTCAGGAATTTGTCGGAGAACTCTGAGATGTGGCAGAGGCCGTCCATGCCCGGCAGAATCTCGACGAATGCGCCGAAGTCCTTGATTCCGGTGACCTTGCCCTCGTATATCTTGCCTGGTTCTGCTACGGCGCAGACGGCTCCGACCTCGCGCATGGCGGACTCCATCGATTCCTTCGACGTGGCGAAGATCGAGACCTTGCCGTCGTCGTCAATGTCGATCTGCGCACCAGTCTTCTCGACGATTGCGCGTATGTTGGAGCCGCCGGGGCCGATGAGAGCGCCGATCTTGTCGACGGGGATATGCATCTCCTCGATCCGCGGCGCGTACTTGTTGAGCTCTGCGCGCGGGGCGGGGATGACGGTCTCCATGAAGTCGATGATCTTGAGGCGGGCGTCGTGGGCGGCCTTGACCGCTCCCTCGACGAGGTCCCATGTCAGACCGCGGAGCTTGAGGTCGACCTGGAAGCCGGTGATGCCCTTGCGGGTTCC
>CACYCL010000145.1 GCA_902772905.1 uncultured bacterium
ACGCGCATCGATAGCGTCATCGCATGACGGCAACATGGCGTTCTTTCGCGGACCGGACGCGAACCGCCAGCCAAAGCCGAGGTCGATTTCCATGCGCGGCATATCGAACGCAACGCCCGAAACTGGAGCGCTCATCAAAAAGAAGAAGCGCAAAAAACAAATTCCTGCATTTCGCATATCATTCATGGTCCTTCCCCTTCTCAACGCCGTCGCGCGAAAACAATTTGCGAGAACCCCGTCATTCAAGCATGATCGATCGGAACTTCTCTATCTCCTCAGCCGTCACGCCGCAGTCGAGCAGATAGAGTTCTATGCGCTTGTTCCATGGCGTGTTTGCATCTCCGTACTTCTCAAACCCCTCGTTGAAATGCGACTCGCGGCACCAGAACTTCGGATTGTCCCTGTGCTCCTGATCCGGTATGGTCGGATAGAACGTCGCCTCCCAGTCCGTTTCCAGCCCATGTCGACTCACGCCAAGTATTCCATTCAGCACATATGCCAGCGCACCGGTACGGTCTGCGCCAGCCGCGCAATGGAAGTAGATCGGGTAGTTTTTCTCGTCCAGAAACTCGCGGAAATTCTCCGCCATCACCTTCTTGCCGCGCCCGAAGATGCGCTTGTAGCCGTTTGAGGATCGCTGGATGTAGCGAACATCGGGGCCGAGCTGCGACTGCTTGGCGTTCGCCACCTCGTACTCCATGCGCAGATCAAGGTCTGTCTTGATGCCCAGCGAATCGTGAAGGTACCTGAGATCCGAGACGGTAAGCCTGCTCTCTCCGGGGGCAATCCCGTCAATGCTGTTCTCCTCGAATCTGGTTCCGCGAAAGATCATTCCCTGCCTAACGCGTCTCCCCCCAAGACCGATGCGGCCGCCCAGGTCACGTATGTTTCCGGCCTGTCCCTGCAGCATGATCCAGCGCGGAGCGACATCCTCCGTTTCGAACGAGCGGATCGCGCTCTGCACGGGCGGCTTGCGGTCCTTGCAGTCACATGTGCGGCCATGCGCATACTTGTGGCAGATGATGTTGGAAGTCACGCGCCAATAGTAGCGTCGGCCAATCTCATAATTCGCATATGGAAGTGCGTTTGTGTAGACTCCGTCCTTGGGCGGCGTCTTTGTCTTGAACATAAAACGCCGCGCACCGGACATGTCGGCATTGCGCGAAACCTCCAGTTCCCACGGACCGGATTCGCCATCCGTGGCCTTCCACGAAAACACCACGGGCATCCCCGTGCGCCAGACGTGTCCAGCCTTGAGCAGATGCCGATCCCCCTTCTTGTCCGCATCGAACATCGCCTCTCGTTCAGCGAGCGTCTTGCCGACCAATATCTCGCGCTGGCACTCTGGCAGAAGCTTTACGACAGATCGGTCTGCAGGCGCGATCAGTTCGACGGCGGCGACAATCAGAAAGGCGAGATTCATTTCGTCTCCTTTGCACTCTTCCATGTCTGTAGATAGTCACGAGGCCGCAGCACACGTCCATCCTTCATCGCAAACGGGCTGTCGGAAAAGTTGACAGTGACCGTGAGCCCGTTGGAGAATTCGCTCTCTTGAACCAGCCGGTCGGCCGTGAGCCAACGGAACTCGTCCAGCGTAGCGCCCTTTGTGGTGCGCGCCGTAGAGGTTGCGATCCTGCATGAGGCGGCAAGCTGACTCTTCTGCCGCTCGAACACCTCAGGGGTGAACATGTACATCGGCGGCGTGCCGGAAACTACGTTCAGAAGATCCATCTTCCACCAGTCCTGCGGAAACTTGTTGTTGTAGCAGGACCAGTACCAGTACCCGACAACGCAATCGCGAAACACCATTTCCCAGAACGGATAGCGAATGGCGGGATCGATGGATATCTTCGCCTTCTCCGGAGTCTCCTCGTATATCTTCCACATCTTGCGTCCCCCATCGATGCGCCAGTAGGAGGTGTTGAAGATTCCCTCGAAATAATCGGCGCACGGCACGTAGCATTCAAGCCCGTCTTCAGTGCCTGTCACAAGCGAAAACTCATCGTGAACAACCTTGAACATGTCCTGCCGGGCGGACATGCTCTGCCGCCGCGAGAGCGGATGCGCGGGATTCCAGCACTCGTCCACACCCGTGCCGGTCACGTCAAGGAAACGGGCGTTGTAAGGCGATTCGGCAAGGCTCTTCGACAGACGCTCCCGTATATATCTGGGCGCCATCTTCTCGCAGAGGAGCAGACACCCGACAGATGGATTATCCGGCTGCCCCTTGAGCGCCACCTTCCACCCTCTCCGGGGCTTGCCGCCTCTCTCCATCACATATTCGTTCGCCTCCCATACGCCAAGCGGCCAATGAGGACGCACCGCATCGATCTTGTCTAGCATCGACGGCTCCATCGTGTCGCGGAACACGTCATACTCGCAAACGAGAATGCGCGGTATCTTCCTGAGTTCCCTCACCTCCTCTGGTGTGATCCAGCAGCCGAGATCGTGACGGGTGATTGCCGACAGGAGAAAATTGTCGAAGCCGATGCGTTTCAGTTCACGGGCTATGGCAGGCCTGTCTGTCCTTTCCGTCCAGTACCAGATATCCGGGGCGCCCTGCAGCAGGTCAAGCCCGGCGGCAAGCTTGGGGTTGCGTCTGGCCTTCTCCGCGAACGTCACTCGAAACCCGCGCTCTTCCATCTCCCGACGATAGCGACTGGCCAACCGTCCAGGCGTGGCGTGCGCGTAGAAGCAGAACCGGATGCAACGGGGTTCCTCAACCTTGCCAAGAGCCGGCGTCCAGTCGATGCCGGCCGTCCGGCGCCCATGGTCGGTCGGTGCGAACGTCATGCAGAAGTCCCATGGCGTAGGAATGATTGCAAGCATGCCCGCGCCCTGCTCCAGAGCTCCCGATGATGACTGCCGCTCCTCGTACTGTATCCAGCAGCCCATCTTAAACACCTTGCGATATCCACGCTGGCCGGTGGCAATTGCGTTGTTGACCTCCTCGTCGCCCATGCCCGATGGATCTGCGACATCACACGGGAATGTCAGCCCGCAGCCATTTGGAAAGAAGAACCGATCTTCGGGACGCGATGCGAACGGGAACGGGTAGCCGATGCGAGGCACATCAAAATCCGTGTCTGCCGGCGCATCCAGCGAAACCTCAAGCTCCCCACCGTTAATCGAGAGCCGTCCGGAAAGCTTCAGCGCGGAAGGTTCCGGAACGGCAAGGTCAAACGTCAGTGAAGCCCCGTCTTTCTTCCGAACATTGCCGACAATGAAACGGTCGCG
>CACYCL010000146.1 GCA_902772905.1 uncultured bacterium
GCACCTTGCCGCCGTTGCCGGTATAACGTTTCGCATATTCCGGATCTGCCGTGAAGTACGCCTCCGGTTTGATGACGCCCTTGCCGGGCTCCTGCGTCAGCGGATCGTACTCCGAGCCGCGATACACGACCAGCGGCTCGCCCTTCTCGTCGACGACCTGCGACTTGCCAAACCACCGCTTGAACTGCCGCGTCGCCGTCTGCGAAACAATACCCCCCTTGACCGGCGAACCCTCATCTGCTATACTATGCAATGTTCCCTGTGAAATGGATCTGCTGGGCGATTGGAGCCCTGACCTTCCGTTTTCAGGGTTGCGATGGGTCTTGGTTTCTCTGGGCGATTGGAGCCCAGCCACTCCAAGGCCTTTTGCTTTCTCTCCAAGTCGCTCAAGAATCGTCTTCGACTCCGCGCCGTCGATGTAGAATACGCCGACTTCCCCGTTGGCCTCTTTCTCAATGGCGTCGGCAACCAATTTCTTCCAGGCGTTCTTCTTCCCGAACATCGTGAGCGCAATATGCGCGTCGATTTGCGTGCCTCCGGCTCGCCCGACGCCGCTCATCTTGACCGGCACAATGACGCTCGCGCCGGTGTTGTCCTTCATCTTGAGGATGGCCACGACGCTGTCGCTCGGAGAAGACTCCGACGTAATGATCATCAGCGGCTTTTCAAGCGCCTTCGGCAGAAGCTTCAGATTGCCCTTCATCTTGTGAAGATGCTTGCCCTCTACACCCTCGCCTTCGCCGAAATAGCAGCTGAGTACATGCCCCTGCCCCATCATCACCGGCAGTCTCGCAAAGCCGATGTCTGCAAACGGCTTCGGCGTCTCGCTCACAAACACATGCTCTTTCGACACTGGCTTCTTGTTCTTCACGATCTTGTCAACCGCCTTGTCGAACGGCACCTCGTAGTACCGCTGCTTCCCGTCGCCAAGTGCCGACGGCCCGACGCTCCCCCTGTCCTGCGCGCGGCCGCTCGCGGCCGCGTTCCCGCCCCTCGCCGCGAACCTCCCCTCCGCGATGTCGCGCTCCATCTCGCGCATCGTCTCCCAGTCAAGGTCGAAGCCGGGCTCGCCCTCCTCGATGCGGCTCCGCACGTAGTCCAGAACGTTCATCCCGCTCTGCTCCCACCGCTCACGCGCCTCCGCCTCCTCCCTCTCCGCCTCCTCGGCGTAGTGCCGCTCCTCGCGCAGCGTCTCCAGCGTCTTGCCCTGCTTGGCCGCCTTCACCCACTCGTCGTAGTTCGCCCTGTCCTCCGCAAGCATCGACGCCAGCCGCCCCGGGCTCATCTCCCGGAACGCAGGGTTCTGCAGCTCCTCTGCAAGCTCCTCGAATATCCCGTCGTTCCTTCCGATCGTCGGATACCGCCCGAATATCTCCGCCAGCTCCCCGTCCAGCCCGTTGCGCCCCTTCACGTAGACGTTCCCGCTCTTCGACAGCCGAAGTTCCACGCCGTTCAGCCTCTGCTGTATCCAGTCCGTGACGTTCGCGTCGTCGTGCCCGAACACGACCTTGCCGCCAGGCTGCGTCTTCTCCATGTCGACCGGCAGGGCGAAGAGATATCCCCGGTCGTTGCGCCATCTCAGCACGCCGTTCGACCCGCTGCCCTCCGCTTCGTCGTAGCGCCTTATGCTGCGCTTGCTCGGCGGCGTCGCCTTCTTCGTCCCGAACTCCTTCCCTCGCAGCAGCTCCGCGTTCACGGCGTCCGCGAACTCCTCGACCGTCATGCGCTCGACCTGCTCCTCGGTCATGTCCGCAAGCCCGAACGCGCCCTTGAACGCCGCCCAGAACTCCTTCAGCCACGCCCTGAGCCCCGCGTCCACGCCCCTGGCGGTCACAAGCCGTTCGCCCCGGTCCCCGATGAGCGTCGCCAGCGCCTCGTCGCAGATGCCTTCCGCGTTGCCCTTCAGGTAGCTGTACTCGTGTCCTTCCGTGTTCGCAAGCCGCTCGATCTCCTTGTAGTAGTCGCTCGCCTTCACGAGCTCCATGCCCCTCTTCCAGAGTGCGTTGTTGATGGTCTTGAGCGACTCCAGCGCCAGATGCCCGTACTCGTGTATCGGCGTGTTGAGATTCAGCGCCGCCGGATTGAAGTGCAGCACGCCCTCGCCGTCGAGAAAGCCGTAGATGTTCCCGTGGTTGTCCACATACTGCCTGCCGTTCGACGTCTTCGCCAGCGCCTCTCTGAAGCTCGCCTCGTCATACGTCACGCCGTTCCCGAGCGTCGTCTTGAACAAAAGCCCCAGCAGCTTCGAGCGCGTCTCAAGCTTCGCCTGCGTCTTCGCCAGCCCCTGCGTCCTTATCTGCTCCAGAAACGCCTCGACTACAGGCCGCTGCTCTTCCGGAAGCCGCACCTTGACCCCGTTGCGCTGCGCAATCCTCGCCATCTGCGCAATCACCGCCGCCATCTCCGCCGCTCGCTCCGGACTCGACAGCGCCCTGTCCGTCAGCCCGTCCACCTTGACGCCCTCGGCGCTCACGTCGATCTTGAGTTCCGGAAACGCCGCGCAGCCGAGGATCCCGTATTCGCCCGCCGTCAGTCTCGCTCCCTTCAGCCGCCCGGCCTGCTCCACGCCGTCCAGCGCCGTCTGCGGCGCCCTCTCCCGACTCGCGGCCTCCGCGCCGCGTAAATCTCCGCCGACCATCGCCCCGACCGTCGTGATCGCGCCGTCCGCCGTCTCTACCGGCTCCACCGCCGTTCCACGCGCCTCCGCGTCGCTCAGCTGCGGGTTCCTCGCCCTTATCGCCCTTGCCTTCGCCTCGTCCAGCGCCTCGTCCAGAGCCCTGTCCAGATTCGTGGACTCAGCGCCGCGCGCCCTGTCCAGATTCGCGGCCTCCGCGCCGCGTAAATCTCCGCCGCCAAGCCCGCCTTCGCGCTCGGCGCGCTCTTCCTCCTCGCGGGAAAGACGCGCATTTTCCGCGTCTTCCGCTTCGCGCCCGATTTTAACTTTTTTGGTATAATGTCCATTGAGTGGACAGCGAACTAGAGCTTAATTATCCTGCGAACCTCCCGATATGCGAACATCGGGACGAGATACTTTCGCTTCTCCGTAGAAACCAGGCGCTAGTCGTATGCGGCGACACTGGCTCAGGCAAGACAACGCAGCTGCCCAAAATGGCGGTGGAGCTTGGGCGCGGCACAAGCGGACGGCGCATTGCGTGTACGCAGCCGCGCCGTCTCGCAGCCGTCACCGTAGCCGAACGCGTGGCTGCGGAACTAAAGACAGCTGTAGGCGACGTCGTTGGCTACCAGCATCGATTCGCACGTTGCTTCTCAGACTCCACGCGCATCAAGTTCATGACGGACGGAGTGCTGCTCGCCGAGACGCGCACCGACCCGCTCCTGCGAGCATACGACACGATCATCGTGGACGAGGCGCATGAACGCTCGCTTAACATCGACTTCCTTCTCGGCATACTGAAGCGCATCATGCCGCGACGCCCGGATCTGAAGGTGATTGTCTCGTCCGCGACTCTCGACACGCAGAAGTTTGCCGCGTTCTTCAACGCACCAGCGCTTGAAATTCCCGGACGCCTCTTTCCAATAGAAATGCGATACCGCGAGCCGCCGGACGGAGAAGACGTCGACTTGCCACGCGAGACTTCGGCCGCCATCCGCGAGCTTCCGCCAGAAGACGACATCCTTGTGTTCATGCCGGGCGAGCGTGACATTCGCGAAACCGCCGACCATCTTCGCCGCAGCCCCTTCCATGTCGACGACGATGTGATTCCGCTTCTCGCTTCGCTCCCAGCGTCCGAGCAGCAGCGCGCATTCCGGCATTCGTCGAAGCGCCGCGTCATCCTCGCAACAAATGTAGCCGAGACGTCCGTGACGATACCTGGCATACGCGCAGTGATTGACTCCGGCCTCGCTCGCATCTCGCGCTATGTGCACCGCACTCAGGTGCAGAGACTGCAAATAGAACCAATCTCACAGGCGTCCGCCAAGCAGCGCGCCGGGCGGTGCGGAAGACTGGGCCCAGGCGTTTGCGTGCGTCTCTACTCGGAGAAGGATTTCCTCGCGCGCGAACCCTACACTCCGCCTGAAGTGCTCCGATCATCGCTTGCAGGAGTGATACTGACAATGCTCGACCTGCGGCTTGGCGACATAGAGAGCTTCCCGTTCCTCGATCCGCCGCGTCCTGCAATGGTAAGGGAGGGCATCAGGGAACTGCTGGAACTAGGAGCCATCGCACATGTCGGCGCACGCGTTGCGGGCGATCCTGGTCGCGGCGTCGGTCTCACTCCGATTGGCCGCAAGCTCGCGCGCATTCCGATACAGCCACGCCTTGCGCGCATACTCATCTCGGCCTCGGAATTCGCCACCCTTCCGTCCGCAATCCCCGTTGTCGCCGCGATGAGCTGCGACGACCCACGACGCCGACCAGTAGACGAACGTGAAAAGGCCGATGCCGCACACGCGCAGTTCCGAGTGCCAGGTTCGGACTTCCTCGGCACGCTGAAGCTGTGGAAATGGTGGGACGAGCAGTCAAAAACGCTTTCACAGACGCAGCTCAGGAAGTTCGCCGCAAAGCATTATCTTTCATATCCTAAATTGAGAGAATGGCGCGACCTCGTTCGCCAGCTCACGGACCTTTCGAAGCGACTCGGACTCGACATCGAAAACGACAACGGCGGCCCCGACTCGCTGCACCGCGCCCTTCTGTCGGGACTTCTCGCTCGGATCGGCCGACTCGACCCGGAAACGCATGACTATCGCGGCGCACATGCCCTTCGCTTTGCGCTACATCCTTCATCCGTGCTTACAAAGAAAACACGTTCCTCGACTCCAGCCAATCATGGCCAGATAACAGAACGGCAAACCGCGAAGCACACGCCTGAATGGATTGTCGCCGGCGAGCTTGTCGACACGTCGCGTCTGTATGCGCGCAATGCCGCAGAAATCGACGTGCGCTGGATAGAGCCAATCGCCGGCGACCTCGTGAAGCGCAGCTACCGCGCTCCCGAATGGGATGCCGAGAACGGCTTCGCACGTGCGCTTGAGCAGGTCACGCTTTACGGGCTTGTGATCGTGCCGTCTCGCCGACGCGACTTGAGCCGCATTGACCCAGAGACCGCCCGAAGGCTTTTCATAGAGCATGGACTCGTACGAGGCGAACTTCCGCATCCACCAGCGCCTGTCCGCTCCAACTTGTCGCTGATAGGCGAAATATCGCGGCGCGCGGAGCGCCTTCGCCGTCCGGAGCTGTTCGACGCCGACGCCCTTGCCAGGCACTTCAATGAAACCGTCCCGCAAGAAATCGTGTCCGCTCGCGACCTGGTAAAATGGCTAAGGAGTGCAACGGACGACGAACTCGCCGCATTCCATCTCGACAAACGGCGTTGGCTGCCGAAAGTAGACATATCAAATGCGGCATTTCCAGACTCGATAAGAATCGGAAACTACCGGCTCTCGCTTTCCTACCGCCACGCCCCCGACAATCCCGAATGCGACGGAATCACTTGCACCGTGAACGCAAAGGATGCCGCAGTTTTGCGCCTCTGGAACGCCGACTGGCTCGTTCCCGGCGCGCTTTCGGAGAAGATCGCATTCCTTCTGGGCGCACTTCCTTCCGCGCTACGCCGCATCGTGCAGCCAATATCAGACACAGTGGCCATACTCACGCCGCTTCTCCGCCCTGACGAAACACCGCTTTGCGACGCCGTCCGAAAGGCACTCTACGCGCACAACGGCATCTTCATCCCCGCAAGCGCATGGGAAGGCGTCAAGTATCCGCCGCATCTTCTCGTTCGGTACAGAGTCAAGAACGACGAAGGCCGCATTGTCGTGGAGACTCGCGACCTAAACGCTGCGCTTTCTGCGGCAGGCGTTGGCAGAAGAGCAGCACAGGCCGCCGGCACTGCGACAAAGTCAGTAGACTGGACATTCGGCATCATCCCAGAGAAGACGGAGTCTGCTGCAGCATCATGGACGCTTACTCACTACCCGGCGCTTGTGGATGGGGGCGACGGCGTGTCCGTCGGAATCTTCACGACTGCGGATGCCGCAGCCGCTTCACACGCAGTCGGCATTGCACGACTCATCTTCTTGAGGATGACTCGGTTCTCGCGCCCGTCCTTTTCACCAAGCAGATTGTCCGTTGGCGCTGCACTGTACCTCAAGACGCTTGGCTACAGCAGTTCACGCATTGCCGAGGACATTCTCTGGTCTGCAATACGCAAAGCTGCGGTCGATGGACTTCCGTCCGTGCGCACCAAGGACGACTTCGAGCGCAGACTCACAGAGCGACGCAAGGAAATAGAATCCGCAAAGACCGAAGTGGCGGCTCTTTTCTCGTCTGCAGTGGAAGATGCCGCCGCCTGCTCCGACCGGCTCAATGCGGCGAATCTCCCTGACGACATATCCGACGAAATCGGGGTCCAGCTGGCGTGGCTCGTGTTCCCTGGATTCGCGAAGGCAGTGACACCTGCGCGACTGCACCACTACGCGAGATACCTCAAAGGCGTTCGCACAAGAATCGACCGCGCGCGGAACAATCCCGCTGGCGACAGAACCAAGGAAGCACGCTTCGCGCCGTTCTGGGAACGATGCCGTGCAGCGCTTGTGTCGAAGGAAATCACAGGCGCGCAGCGCACGGCGCTTGATAATTACAGATGGATGGTTGAAGAATTCAGAATCTCAGTCTTCGCGCCTGAGCTGAGGACGCCCGTGCCTGTTAGCGAGAAGCGGCTCGACGCTCTCTGGTGCCAAGTGGGTTGTCATCACTTCTCATGACGATGGCGGTATATGGCCGCCGCCTGTTCGACTATGTCGCGCCAACCGCCGCGCGCCGCCCAGTATATCGCCGAGAGCTGGGGATCTGTCCAATCGTCAAAGCCAGTCGCCTTCTCTATGACCTGCATCACATTATGATCCATGCCAAGCTCGTTCCATGCATTGCGTCGGCGCACGTCCTCGACAATCTCGCGCCATTTCTGGCGATATATCGGAGCGGCATCGTCGATGTTCGCGCCGATCTTCAGCTCAAAGAGCCATGCCAGTTCGCGATGCAGCTCGGGAGACTTCGGGTTAAGGCGCAATCCTTCGTCGCGCAACAGCCGAATGCCAGCTTCAACCCAACGCCAGCGATCCTCGTGCGTAGCCATCATAACCGAAATGTTGTACGCCAGGTTCCATGCCGCATAGCTCCAGACTTCCGGCGTATGCGGTTCCATCAAGGTTAGCATACTGGCAAGTTGCGCAAGTTCCACATATCGCCCTTCGTCCTGCAGCCTGTCGGCCCTGAACCACACCACCTCCGCCGCAATAGACCTGAGCCCTCCAAGCGCCGCAAGCGCACCCTCTGCCAGGACTGGCGCCGAAGGCGGACGACGCGCCCTGAGGACCAGCTGACCGACTACTGACGCGGACAGCAGCGCAACCACTGTCAAAGCAACGCAAACAGGCCGCAATCGCCCATTCCGACTCTCCATAACTTTTCTCATCATACAGGCATAACGTACCAAAGGAAACAGAAGAAGTGGCATATCGTGCCGGCAAGCACGAAAAGATGCCATACCATGTGAGCGTACGGCAGCGACTTCCAGAGATAGAACACGCATCCAACGGTATACAGACCGCCGCCAACCGTAAGCCACATGGTACCTAGTCCACGCAGTTCATGAATTAGCGGCACTATTGCAACAACCGCCATCCAGCCCATTACCGCATAGGCGATGGTGGACACGCGACGGAAGCGCCCAGTAGTCCGTATCTTGAAGATTACGCCTGCTAGCGCAGCCCCCCACTCTATCGCAAATATCGTCCAGGCAAGCACCGGATGCCCGGGCCTGAGCGTCACAAGGCAGAACGGTGTGTAGCTGCCAGCGATGAGAACGTAGATGGACATGTGATCCATCACATGAAGCACTCGCTTCGCCGGCAGATACGATACGGCATGATACGCCGACGACACCGAATACAGCAGAATCATGCAGAAGCCGAAGATGGCCGCGCTGGTGGTCTTCCAGCCAACGTCCACGCCGCTCGACGCTCCCTGCCACAGCAGAAGCGCCAGCATGGCCGCACCTAGGTGCGAGCCAACTACGTGCGTAACGGCGTTAGCAACCTCTTCGCCACTAGTTTGTGCGCGGTCGGCCATCTAGCCTCCTCATCGATGTCAAGCGGCAGGACTACTTCAACGATTCGAGAATGTGCTTGGCGCAGTTCGTCGTGACGGTCTGCGCACCACGGCGAAACGCCTCTGCGGCCTTCTTTGGATCGTCAATGGTCCAAACGTGGAACTCAAAGCCGGCACGCTTCACGGTTGCGATGTAGTCGGCGGTGATCGTCTTTGGATCGAATCGTATGTCTATGCCGTCAACGCCAAGCTTGCGCAGTTCCGCTATGAGCTTTTCGGGAGCCGGCGCCTTGCCGGTGAGCCAATACACCTTAAATTCGGGCATCTGGCGCTTCAGCTCCGCGCTTACCTTGCGACCGAATGAAATGAAGAGCACGGTTTCCGGCGTGGCCTTGGGCTCCTTCGCGAACACTGCCTTGATGTACGGAACCCAGGAAGGGTCATCGTCCTTGACCTCTACATATATCTTGCGGCCTGGGCGCGCAAGAGCCAGAACTTCTTCGAGAAGCGCGGGCCGCGTAGGATCGAACTTTGACCCCTTCCACTTGCCCCAACCGCCAACGTTCAGCTTTGACACTGTATTCTCCCAGTCAACAGCGACGCAGGCGTTTGTGTTGGCTCCTGACGTCGTGCGCTTGAGCGTGCGGTCGTGGAAGGTAAAGAGGCGATGGTCTGTGGACAGATAGATGTCGCACTCAAATCCAAAACCCCTCTCGACGGCAGTCTTGTACGCCGGCAGAGTGTTTTCAGGCGCATCCACTGATTCGCCGCGGTGTGCGATCAGCGTATCGTAGTCCGGCTTGTTCACCGTCGCGCAGCCGCATGCGACTGCCGCCAGTCCAGCAATTATATAGAGTCTATTCATGTGTTGTATTATCTCATATTACCGCCGCATTGACAAGTGTGTGCGATTCTCGGCGATAACGTCCACGAATCTTGTAGCGTCCAGCAGCGGGCAATTACGGTTGCGCAAGGTCTCCGGCGCGAACACCTGACGACGGATCTCCGGGATTCCGCGCTACGTTGCCGTTCCGCGCACCTGAGAGAAGCGGCGCCGCAATGACCGCATGAAGTTGCGCCGGCGTCAGGCTCTGCGGCGGATTGAACGCCTCGCCAGCGGCATAATCCACAAGCTGCGCTCGCATCCACGCCGCTGCCGGATCGTCCGCGTGGAACGCAAACGAACACACAAGCAAACGCCCTTCGCCGACACGATACTCAAACAGCCCTGCCTGGCGAATCGGGAACTTCACCGACGACGCTATGTCGATGATCGGATCAAATGGCACGTCAGCCTCCAGCTGCACGGCGCGGCCACCCTCCATCAGCCGCCTGAACTGCCAGCCGCAGAAACCTTCATGCGGGAATTCCTTCAGTGCAGGGTGTCCTTCTTTGACGACCGTCGCATAGTTGCCAGACGTGCGTCCAGCCATGCCGATGCGATAAGTTGTCGGCAAGGCTCGAAACGACCCCGCGCCAAGCAGCAACACGCGTTCGCCCTTTGCAAGCGCGGAGGCAAGCTCCGCTTCGCCGATATCCTCAACGATCTTAACGTTAGACGGATCATTCTTCGACTTCTTCGCCGGGAACGCATATATTTCCCACTCATTATCGACCTTTCTTGCACCGTCCGACAGCTTCGTTCGCAGAATGTATTTTACCGCCCTTGCGGCATCCGGAATCTTCGCGGCAAACTCGCCAAGACCGACAAGCCGACCATTCGGCACACAGTCAACCGTGCGCCGCTCCGACCACGCGACGTGGCCATCCGGCCTGGCAAGTGTGACACAAAGCTCTGCTGCAGTCATCTCCGCGTCATAGTTGGATATTGAAAACGCAATCTTCTTAGTCTCGCCTGCTCTTACGTTGAAGTCGCTGCCGAGATCGGAGAGCAACACGGATGCGGCGTTGTAGCGCAGGATGTTCTCCACAGTTTCACCAGGCTTTAGACGGTAGAATTCGTCCATCATCCCCACCGAGTAGCCGAACGTATGCCAGTGAGTGTTGATGTCGCCGAGGAAGTCGTAGCCAGCCACACGGTCTGCAGCGCGGAGCTTCTCGAACGTGAACTTGCGGATTCGCCACATCCATTCGCATGAATTGCGGAAGTACGTGTCCGCCCGTTCCATCAGTCCCTTCTCCGTGAGCAATCGGCGCGGCTCAGAGAAAACGCCTACTTTCAGGATCGGCGAATCAGGAGGGTACATCTTCTCGAGTCCGAAGTCGATATAGCTGGAATCTATGCATATCTCGTGCGAGGTGCGCGGCTTGCCGCCGTACGCATCGCCCCACGCATCGAGATCCGCGGACGTTCCGGAATTCAGGGACTCGTAGCTGGTCAGCCCCAGCTGATAGGAAGTAAACATGTCGCAAAATGAAGCGAGGCGCGACATCCGTTCGGCGTTGTGAAGGAACGGCATCTCGACCGTTGGATCCTTCCCTGGTACAAGCATGTACTCTACGCCGCGCATGGCGCTCATCGGCGAGAAGAGCGAATCCGTGCGCTCGTGCACCATCTCCGCCACGTCGCGCAGGTACGCCTCGGCGATACGATCAATGCGCGTCTCGTTGCCCGTGCAGTAAATCACCACCGACGGATGCCGCCGAGCGAACGCTATTATGGCAGCGAACTCCGGCTCGGAAACGAAATTCGGCGACTCAATGTGAACAGCCATCCCAAGCTCGTCCGTCGCCTCCAGATATTCGACCGGCGGCACGAACGTATGGAAGCGCACGAAGTTGAAGCCCAGTTCCTTGCGCTTCGCCGTGACCATTCGGTAGTATCCGAGGTCGCGCGGCAGATGGAGAGTCCTCGGGAAATAACAGTGCTCAGTGACTCCGCGCAGATAGACTGGCTTCCCGTTGAGACGAAACTTTTCGCCGTCCGCCACCAGACGGCGAATGCCGAACTTCTGACGGTATACGCCCTGCGCGGTCGTCAAGACGAGATCGTAGCGCTTCGGGTTCTCCGGCGACCAGAAATCCAGCCCGTCAGTCGGAAGAGTGAAGTCGCCCGTGGCGGAACCTTCCGCCATTACGGCGCCGCCGTCGGAAATCTTGTAGGCGAACGGAACGCCTCCCGCCGCATGCACGGTGAATGTCTTGAGATCCTTTGCTGTCGTCACATACACGTCACCAAGACTGTTCGTCAAAAAGCGAAGCTCAAGACTGCCGTTCACGCCTCCCGTCGAACGAAAGGTCGAGCGTGTCGTCAAGCCCGAAACGTAGTCGCAATAGCCGAGGTTCGGGTTGTTTGAGACAGCAAGGACAAACTCGTTCGACCCCTTCCTTAGGACGCCATGCGGAATTTCCAGTTCGAACGGCGTGGAGAAGCCTGCGCGGAACGCGACGAACCGTCCGTTGACCCATACATGCACTTGGTTGCGCACCCCCTCGAACGCCAGCACGGCAGCGCCCGTGCGATCCAGTTCAACCACGCGACGGTAGAAGAAACAACCGTAGATGTTCGGCAAAGTAGTGTCGCTCGCCCAACCACTTACCGGGAAGCGCTGACGCTCGAAAAGCGGATTGATGCGGAACTCGTCCTTCATGCCAGCCGCACGGAACGACGCCACCATGTCCTCCCAGTAGCCTGGAACAGCATCAACGACCTTCACGCCCATGAACGCAGGACAGTCCACAGTCTCATACGCATACGGCTGGTACGCCATCTCCCACTCGCCGTTAAGCGACACAGACTCATAGAAAACATGTCCGAAGGGCTTGTCGCCCAACGCGACACATGTCAAGGCAATCAGTGCGCAAACTATAAATAATTTTTTCATAACTCCGACTCCGTTACTAACCTCAATTCAGTCTGACATCTCAAAGACAAGCTCGCCGCCCCTCACAAGGTCTGCATGACGGACACGCCATTCTCTCAGCTCAAGTCCATTCAGGCTGACGCGTTTCACCCTCCAACGGGCGGACGAATAGTTTTTCACGGCTATTTTCAGCGTAGCCTTTGGATATGGGGCTTCGAATCTTAATGTCGCCGACCGGACAAGCGGCGATCCGATCTCATACTCTCCCGTTGTAGGATCAAGCGGATAAAGACCAAGTGCCGACAGGATGTACCATGCACTCATCTGTCCGCAGTCTTCGTTGCCGTCAAACCCCTTGCCGTCAGACGAATAGCAACGCTCAAGAATCTGCCTGACCCGTAGTTGAGTCTTCTCAGGCGCCCCAAAACGATTGTAGAGATATGCACAGTGATGACTCGGCTCATTTCCGTGCATCGAGCGATTGCCGCGCTCAGCCTTCCAGAATTCGCCGTCGAAGAAAACATCCAGCCGTCGCACCGCTTCGTCTTTTCCTCCCAGCAGCCGGGCAAGGCCATCAGTGTCAAACGGGACTCCCCACACCGCCGTCTTTTCCGTCTGCTCGCAATAAGCCCCGTGGCCCCAGCCGTGACTTCCCTTGATTTCCGCAAGCGGGGAATCAAATCGGCCGTCCGCCCGCCTCGGACGAAAGGACGACGCCGCTAAATCCCAAAGATTGGTATAATTGCACGATCTACGCCGAAACATCTCAGCCTCATCTAGCCGCCCTGACGCTTCCGCCAGCACCGCAGCCGCCCTGTCATCGAAGCAGAAATCCTGTGTGCGCGAAACGGACTCTGCAGTCTCGTCGCAGGCTACATAACCACGGTGGATATACGAGCCGAGCCCACCTCTGGTCTCTGGAGTGCGCCCGAACATGCCACGATCCTCCCACACGAATGCTGCGTCGTTTTCCTGCGGCTGCATGGCGTTCTTGCGCACCGCCTCGTAGGCGAGGCCAGTGTCAAAGCCGCTGAATCCCTTCGCACACGCCTCCGCAAGCACTATTTCGGCTGGGGCTCCAATCATGATTCCGGTATAAGACGGATTCGGCCACTTGGGAAGCCATCCGCCCTCCTTGTACATTTCAAGCAACGACTGCATCATGGAGTCCACTCGTTCAGGCGCGATCAGCGTCAGCCACGGGTGCTCGGCGCGATAAGTGTCCCACAGCGAAAAGCACGTATACATGTCACCATAATGAATCTTGTCGTCAAACGCCGAATAATATCGCCCGTATTCTCCTATCTGCCGGGGATACAGCAGTGTATGGAACACGCCAGTATAGAAAATGCGCTTCACATCCTCCGCGGCATCGATCTCAATTCGAGAAAAATACCGTTCCCATTGCCTCCGAACGTCGGAAACTACCTCCTCGAAGGTTTTCGCGCCGATCTCGCGCTCGAGATTCGCCTTTGCCTGTTCAAGTGATATGAGCGACACGCCAATCTTCAGTTCACGCTCATCTGGGTGCTGCACTACATACCGCCAGCCCTTGAAATTCGGCAATGGATATCCTAGCCCGGCGTCATCACGGTTGGCATCATACCCGCTTGGAAGCCACACACCACTGAAATCGCCGCGTAGCCACGCTGCATGAGCAGTTGCCGTATATTCATACGCCGCCCCGGCAACGCTCACCTTGCCAAGATACGGCGTCGGTTCCAGACTTTCAATTTTTCGAGGCGTCAGTGGTATGCGAACGGCACCCCAGTCCCCCATCCATATCGCCGGCTGCCTCGTCAAGTTGAATCCTATGAGATTGTCATCTGACTTATTGTAGCTCAGCCGCCCTACGCCATTCAGACGCGTCATAGGCACGAGGTGAAAGCTTCCGAACGGAACCCCGACGTACGGCATCATCCCTCCATATTGCGTTCCATCCCCCTCCGTGCCTATCAATGCGTCAACGTAGTCGATAGACGCGCGATGGTCCGCCTCTACCGAAAACACAGTCAGCCCATATGCGACAATGCAAAAAATGAAAGGTCTAATCATGCTGTCCTCCATCATTTTGAAATGTCAGAAACATGAAACGCTCCAAGCGGCAATCCCATTTCATTGTAGAGAGAACCAAACCAAGGACGAGAATGCAAATATCGAACGCTCCTGGGAACATCCACCCCGTCTGCGGAAATGACGATGTCTTTCCCATCGAGAGCACCTTCGTACCGCAATGAGCCTTCCGGTCGGCGAGTCTTCGCAAGGTTGATTATTTTCGCCGGACGCCATTTCCCGTCCGCCCCGCAAAGCTCAAAGCCGTTCGCCATGGACCCCGCATCGTTGTAGACGTACCAGCTCTCGGCGCCCTCAAACGAAAGAATAACCCGAACTCCATCGACTCTGCAAGCCTTGAACACAGGAGAGTCGTCCTTCAGCCACGAATATCCGTAGTCGCGGCGCAAGGCGTGCAGTGCAAGCCGTTTGGCGACAGTGCGCTTGTCGTTTGGGTGAATGTCATGCAGATTGCCTGTGTCGTTGATGATTGCAATCGCAGCGTTCTTCTCTTCCGCCGCGAATTTCGACTGCGCCTCCTGCATCAACGGCACCAATGGATTTCCCCACGGTGCCAGCTGGACGAAATAAAGCCTGAGATCGGGATTGCGAAACTCCTTCGACCATCCGTTGTAGAGCGCGTGCATCTTCGCGGCATATCGATGGTGCTCCTTCACGTTCTGACAGCCTTGATACCAAAGCACACCGCGCACGGACATCGGCACATAGGGAGCGACCATGGCGTTCCACAGGGCGCTCGGCTGCTCCTCGGCCGCCGTGATCATGTTCGTCACCATGGTTTCCTTTCTGAATTCCGACTTCGGCAAGACCTTCCAGTTTCGTTCAAACGCCAGTTCTTCCAGCCCCTCATATCCAACATTCGGCACCCACGGATCGATGTGCGTGCCGCCCCACGACGCGTCAACGATCCCAACAGGAACATCCAGCGAATTTGCCAACTCCAGCGCATAGTAGTAGCCGACCGCCGACGGCATTTCCTTTCCGCTTTCATGCAGACGCATAAGACTCGGAGTCATCTTTCTCCATTCCACCGACACCTCGCGCAGCGGAACCGCCGACATGGCCTTCGGGGTCTTCGCGAGGCGCACGTGTGGCTTGATCGTGCTGCAAATCATCATGGCTCCCCACGCATCACGATAGCGAGGCGATGCCCCCCATATCGGACAGTCCATGTTGGACTGCCCCGAACATATCCAGACCTCTCCAACCAGAACATCTGAAACCGTCTGGACAACCTTGCTTGTCTTGAATTCAGCGACGAGCTTACGTCCCTTTTTGCTGGCAGGCATTGGATCAAGAGCAACCATCCATGAACCGTCACGTTCAGTCATGGCCGTTTTGGCCTGACCTCCGAAGGAAACATGAACACTCTCGCCCGGCTTAGCCGTTCCCCATACCCGAACAGGGCGATCACGCTGAAGGACGACACCTTTCGAAAAGACAGGGTTCATTCGACATTCGCTGCAAATCTGCCGGTCCGGCACAAACGCTCCGGCCACCGCCATCATGTACAAAGCAGCCGTTTTAATCATTTTTCGCTCTCCAGCCATTTGTCTAGCATGTAATAGTATTTGTCCGGGACGAAATGCGTCATGCCAATGCCGTTTATGATAGCCTTGTCAGATGAAAGCAAGTTGTTATAGGCCGCATAGACTGCCGTCGGCGGACAGGTCGTATCTGAGAATCCGACGACAAACCGCACCGGGCATTTGACGCGAGCCGCAAAGTTCACCGCGTCGAAATACGGGGCATTCGCAATGGCGGCGGCCTTGCTGCCATCAAGCTGCGCTTCGACAAGCCGGGGCCAACCGCTCATGCGCCCGGCCTTGAATCCGCAGAGATCGGTCAATGCCGGCACGCAAACCACCAGTTTGCCTATTTCCGGACAAAGCGCCGCCATGTAGAGGCCGAACGCCCCGCCCTGGCTCGTGCTTGCATAAACAATGTCTTGAGCATTAACATACCGTTGACGCGCCGCCCATTTGAACACCCTCCGCGTAGCAAGAATCGCATCATAATAAAAGTAATCTTCCCGGCTTGTGGCAATGCCAAGAAACTGATACTCACAACGCTTGGCAGGATGGCTCTTCGCCCATTCGGCATTCTCTTTCTTCTGGCGCTCGACGTTGTCCTTCTTGGACGACCCGATCGGTGCGTCATAATAGTGCACATTCATCTCCAAAGCCACCTGCCCCGGCCTTCCACAACGTCCGAGAGACGATGGTCCAGCACCCTTCCCGCCGAATCGAAGCGAGAACGGCCCTCGCTCCAAAGATTTCGGTCTCGAAAAAACGCCGTAGATGCGCCGCCCCCTCGTCGCGGAAAGCGAAACCTTGAAGACATCAAGCTCTTCCGTGGACAAAGCCAGCGAACGCTCCAGACGAATGTCTTCCTCCACTTCTGCGTCATAGCGTGCAACAGCCGCCTTCCAAAACTCGTCAAAGTCTCGTGGACATTGCGAACCGGCGCGAATCCGCTCTGGACTGACCGCCACCGACCACACGATGTTCGTCACCTTATCCATGGAGGCCGAAAGTCGCATGAACCCAGGCTTTGACATCTTCGCCTTGATTTCAACAGGATTCGATACGGCAAGATCGTATGTCTGGCGCGGAACTATCTCCTCCGGCCCGAAATTGTCCACGCCGGCGCAAAATATTCCAGACCTCGCCGGCATTCCATAATCGTCAGTTGCCGCAATTGACAGGACAGCTTCTTCGCCAACGGCATATATCGCGTCCTTATGATTGCAGGAAACACTGAGGGTGACGCCTGGAGACGAAAGGCAGCAGGCCATCGCAATGGTCAGTAGGCAATATGTCATTTGCATACAAGTACTCCAGCAGGTCTCATGTTAAGCCTGGAAAGCAACACCCGCCCAGACGCTGGCACGGACACGACAACCGAAAGACGCTTCGCATACGGGGGGCACGTGCCACGGCCACGGATTTCACGCCGGACGTCAACGTCGCAGTCAACGACCTCGGAGAAGAACCGTTCGCCATCCGCATAAAAGGACACCTCGACATTCTTGATTCCACCAGACAACGTGCGCAAATCAGCCTCGCACTTGAACGGACGTCCCACGATGGCCTCCGGAACATGAACCTCGCAAAAACTTTTCCCTTTTCCAAACGTAAGACCGTCCCTTCGCAGCGTCACATCGCCCCTCCAGCGCTCGGACGGATCAGTTGAGAAGTCCTTTGGAAGCGCCCTCAAGCAACCTGCAAACGCATTGTCACACCCCTCGGAATCCTGCATCTCCAGCCCTTTCGGCGCATCTGCCACGGCAAAGACGCCTGTCGTTCCCCTTGGCACGGAAAACCTCAGGACGAGTCCCATGGGACTCGCTGACTGAAGACATTCCGCCTTGACGAGACGACGTCCGGACGCGCCTGTCACAGCAACGGCAAATGCCGTCCATGGCACCTTTGCACGGCAGGAAGAAGAAGCCAGCATCCCCTTTGCCGCAAGTGCAGCACAGTCGATCTCGACCTCGTAGGGGACGTCAACACGCGCAGATGGATTCCACTCTATTGGAATCTGCTTCGGACGAGGAGCCGTCGCAGGGTCCGTCGTGCGGCGCACAAGCTGGTCTACGGGAGTCACGCAGACATTCATCCGGCGTTCGTCGTCGTTGGCCGTCATGACAAGATACCGATCTCCGCAGACGAACTGCGGATGCGCGTCAGGGTGAAGGCGCGACTGCCGACTCGGAGTGGCAATAGCCGGGCGCTTGGTATGGATGTAAACGCCACGAAACGTCTCGCGGTTCCAAAACGCCACCGACCATGGTCTGCCTCGGAACTCATTGTGCCCGCGATCTACAACAACCCATTTGTTGTTCGCGCTCAAATATGAGTGATTGTTCGAATATGGGCATATCCGACGCTGACGACCTGTTTCAAGGTCCATAGCGCAAATGCCACCGTCAGGGCAGCAGCACCAATAAACCAGTTTTCCATCATCAGAGAAGTTCTCGTGCGTCGCTCGATTCCATATCTTCGGCACGACTAGCCGCGAACCGGTCGGCGAACAGAGCCACACACGCGGAAATACGTCGCATTCGGGACGCCACTGCATCCGAACCCTGCCGTCCGGGCCTACAAGCCTCCTGTCCCAACAGCCTTCGTAAGCATATAGTCCAAGCTCGGGATCAGCTGGATTCAGGCTGCCATGGTTGCTGCAAAACTCGGTCACCGCCCAGTCTGTCACCTTTCCGGTTTCGACATCCAGCACTCCGTCATGATACCGACGACCTGGCGCTGCGCCATTCAGGGAATAATCCAGGAACGCCCGTTTGCGGTCGGGCGACATCGTCAAGTGCGTGCACATCCGGTCAACCGAATCGGCTCCATCGAGCAGCGAGCGGTCGAACGAGCAGAGTTTCACGCCGACATCCGGATTCCCCGACAGATCACGCACCCACAGGGACATCTTGTCCGCACCGATATAATAGAGCCTGCTTGCCTTGACATCAAGAAACGGAAATTCTCCCTTGGAATCCCAATGCTTCAGCTCTCGAATCTCGTCTTTCAGGAAATCGACCATCCACAGCCGCCGAGACCACATGTCCGGCGGCGATTCCAAAGGGTCGCCGTCTGCGTCTCTGCGAACGACGGCAAACTCATCACTTGCCGAATAGAACAGAAGAAAGCGCCCGTCCTCGGTCATCGACTTCGCCGTGAAATAAAACGACTGTTGATGAAAATCCACTGTTCCCGGTTTGAGCAGATAGCTGACGACATCCGTCTCCGGGTCGACTTCCTTAACGAACAGCCGGCTCGTCTCCGGCGTCTTCTGGCCTGCCGCCGTCGTAATGGCAGCGACGGCGGCAGCAGCGATGCATCCCGGCCACATGCTCATCTTCGGCTGCATCAGTTCACGAACACGTCGATTGGCGTCCACAAACGCGCACCTTCGTCTTGACTGCCCGCCTTGTCATAACGGCCCTGCGTGCTGCCCTTGTTGCGCACGCCCGGCCGGCAGACGGTGTAATCATGCAAGTAGCTTCCACCGCGCGACACGCGGTTGGCACCGACGCTGCTCACCCCGACCCCCTGATAAGGGCCGACAGGATCGGTCACGGAAGCGGACGACATATCGGCATGATAGTCAAGCGTATGCTCAAAGACGTTGCCTAGCATGTCATAGAATCCCCATGCGTTCGGTTTGCGCGTCCCCACCGGCTGCGGCTCCGCTGCATTGGTGCTGTTCCAAGCGAACTTGCCGAGATTGTCAGCCCCCTGCGGCGATCCGTCCGGATAGATCGTAGCGACACCAGCGCGGCAGACATATTCCCACTGCGCGTCCGTCGGCAGATCGAATAGGACGCCCGTCCGCGCACGGAGCAGCCCAAGATAGCTGTCGCTCGCCACGTCGTGCCCACAGTTCGGCCAGTAGCACTGATAGCTCGCAACCATCGGCCCGCGCAGATGGTCGTAGCTGAGCGCGTTCATCGGCAGGACATCCGCGTCGGCACGTCCTAGGAAATCGCTGTAGAGGTTGCTTTTCCGCAAATGTCTGTACTGACGCTGCGTGATTTCATAGACTCCCATATAGAAGTCATTCGTGAATGTGACGTAGTGCAGCGTCTCGCGGGCCGAGCTTCTGCCCGTCTCCCCGGAAGGCGTCCCCATGCGCCACGTCACGCCCTTCGCGCAGACGCGCTTCATGAGAATGTGATCCATCTTGTAGCGAACGTCCCGCACACCGCCGGGAACGGCATTCGAGCTCGCATAGAACTTCACTTCGTTCGCAAAGCGCAGATCGACCGCCATGTATTCCGGCGGATCGAGAAGCGAATGAACCGTGACTTCCGCCTTCAGCGCCCCGGACGAGAAATCCGCCGGCAGATCGGCGTCCGCATTCCAGGTAAAGGTGTGGTCGGTCAAAAGCCCCGTTACGCGTTGGTTGACCTCTCCGTATAATGTCATGACCGAAGCCTCTGGAATCGGATTGTCCGATGCATCGAGGAAGCGGACCGTGACAATGCCCGACGTTTCATCGCCGGCAAGCTGATACGTTACCGTCACCCTGCGTGTCGCGGCGTCCTGAGACACGGTGACGGACTGGACGGATATCGCAGCCTGCGACAGGGTCGCCAGGCCTGCCAGAAACATCAAGAGAACATTCTTCATTTCAACCGGCTCCTTTCTCATCTAACAGCCACTGCGGGACAAACCAGCCTGAAGCCCCTATCCGACGAACCCGAATCCTGTCCGCACATGTTCCGCAACGCCAGCGAACAGTCATGAAGCGCGGCTGCCGTATCTTTCTCGACAGACGAGTAGCATCCTCCGCGTACGACACGGGCGCTGCTGACCGTTGCATCCGGCCCTCTTGGATCGACTGCAGCGGAACTTGTCATGTTTCCGTGCACGTCTAGGCACATCTCCAGCACATTGCCAAGCATGTCGTACAACCCGAATGCGTTGGGAACCTTCTCGCCGACAACATGCGTCTCATTCTGCTGTCCCTGCCCATCGAAGGAGTTCTGCGCACACCAGGCGATGTTCGTGAGATTGTCGAGCGTCGCTTCTCCCGAATAGAACAGCGTTCTCGCCCCGGCGCGGGCCGCGTACTCCCATTGTGCATCCGTCGGCAGGTCGAACGCGATGCCAGACCGGTTCCTGAAGCCATGGAAAACAGAGCCATCAAGAACGTCATGCCCCTCCTGCGGCCATCCCAGCCATTCCACCGAAGATGCGCCGCGCAGCGTCTGATATGCAACGTTCTCGACCGGGCGCATGTCCCTGTCCGTTCGATTCCTGAACGTCGACGGCCGCTCGCCGGTCATCCGATAGTACTGCCCCTGCGTCACAGGATAGACGCCGATATAGTAGTCCGACGAAAGCGTAACCATGTGCGGAACCTCCCGTGCCGCGACAACCGGATTGTCCACGCCGCTTTCGTACGCAGCGCACCCCATGACCCATGTGACGTTCGCCGCCGGGACCAGTCGAAACAGCATCGTCTCGGTCTTGTAGACATTGTTCGTGACTCCGCCAGGAACCTTGCTGGCTGATTCATAATACCTGACCGCGCATGGCTCGTCGACGTCGACCGTCATGAAGTCCGGCGGCCGGTTAATGGCATAGGCCCTTATCTCTACGCTGACATTGTCAATGCGGTCACCGACAAAGCCTTCCCTGTAAGGCTTCCATGAAAACGTGTGGCTTCCGGCCGGGAGTCGTTGGTTGACTTCGCCCTTGAACGTTGATCGCTGAGATGCCGGAACTGGTTCTCCATCAACCAGAATGTCGGCCACTACCACCGCAGGTTCATTCAGTGTGTACGAAACAACAAGCCGTTTCGACGCATCTTGCGAAACCTGCTGCTCTGAAATCTGTGGATAGGCCTGTACCCCTAGGGCAAGCATCACCACAACCACCATCATAATCTTCTGCATGATCAGTCCTCCTTCACCTCATCGAAATCACAGCCGGACAGCACAACCTTGCAGACACCTTGCGCATGCCGACCGAATTCGACCCATTGTTACGCGGATCCAAAAGACCGCGCATCGACACGTAACTGTCGGAAAGGCCGTAATCGTACGTTCCGCTTCGAAGAACCCGAGAGTTGCCGCTGAGCGCACCGGGCGGATCGACCTGCGCTTCACTCGGTGCATTCGCATGGTAGTCAAGCACCATTTCCTGCGTATTCCCCAGGACATCGTACAACCCCCAGGCATTAGGAGCCTTTAAGCCGACCGGATGCGTTTCCATCTGCCCTCTTTCTTCTATATAGGAGTTGCCGGAATACCACGCGATTTCGTCCAGCGACTCGGCGGAGGCGCGCTTGCCGCTCGGCAGGGGCAGGTAGACTCCTGCGCGCGCGGCATATTCCCATTGCGCATCTGTCGGAAGGTCTAGTTCCACCCCAGTCAAATCTCGGAACTTCTTCAGTACGCTTCCCTCTTTCACTTCGTGCGCCATCGAAGGCCATCCGGCCCAATCCGTAGTGTCTGAACCTGCGCGGTACATATTGTAACTGACCCCTTCTACCGGACGCGAACGTGCGTCGTCGCGATTCCTGAACACGGAAGGCCGCAGCTGGGTCGCCCGGTAGTACTGCTGCTGCGTCAACGGAAACACTCCAATGTAATAGTCGGATGAAAGTCGAACCTTGTGCAGCTTTTCACGGTCGCGGTTGTTGCTGTGGTCACGGCCTATGTCCGGCTCGGCTACGCCCATAGCCCATTCCACGTCCGCCGCATGTATCTTGCGCATCAGAAGCGCGTCGTGCCGATAGTAGTCGTTGGTGACGGCATACGGGAGGGAGGACGCATCCGCATGGAAGGATACGCCGTTGGTCACAACCCTGAGGTCGATGGCCATGTAGTCCGGCGGACAGTTCGTCGCCCACACGCGGATTACGGCCTTGACCGAGCCGTCGTCTATCACGCGATCTGCCCACTCGCGGTCTGGCAGCCATGTGAACGAACAGACCGACGAGACGTTTGTCACGAGCTTGTTGACATCCCCTGCGACGCGGCGCATGCTCGCTCCTCCGATGGAGACATCGTTCGTCCTGAAGTCCGCCGTGACTATAGCCGGTTCCTCGCCAAGCGAATACGACACGGTCACAACACGCGTGGCGGCGTCTTGCTCAAGCGCGACATTCGTCACCGACGGGGAAGCGAGAAGCGCACCTGCGGCAGCTGACGCGGCAAAAGCCAACATTCTCTTTTTCATCATTGCAATGCCTCCCTGTCTATTTAAAGAAGAGCAAAAAGCCCGGACGACGCAGGTCGAGACTCGTCTCGCCAGACAGCCAGACTGCAACAAAACGCGAAATGAACGGGGCGGAGCCGATGCCATAGGCTCCTGCAGCGACGAGATCATTGCATCCCCAAGAATCAAACTCGACAAAAGTGCAGGTTTTGGATTGACCTGCCCCAATCTGCGTCTGCTGAGCTTCGATTTCTCTCCAAGCAATGTCTTCAGCGATTGCAGTTTGCATGAACGCAAACGCCGCAACATTAATCAGAATCTTCTTCATCTTGATTCTCGCCTCCTTGTTTTCATTTGTTTTTCGACAAAAGAGCGTTTACAGTCCACATAAGCGCTGCCTGCCCATGGGCATCGCCAATCTTGCGTGGACGAGCCAGATAGAAGGAATGATCGTCGTGAGCCCCAGTGCCCATGCACACTTCGTCTATATTTCCATAAGCATCCAAATGCCGAAGCAACCCAAGATAGGCACGTCGCGCGGACGGTCCGTATGCAGCCGCATCCAGCCAGCCGCGCTTGACGCCAGTCACCATTGCACTCGCGAACATCGCCGAACCGGACGTCTCGCTCCAGACTTCCGGTTCGTTCACCAGCTGCGCCCAAAGACCGTCCTGCTTCTGGAGCTTCAGCAGCTCCGCCATCATTCGGCCATATCCAGCCATGATCTGCGAGCGATAGGGACTCTTCTCCGGCAGATTACTGAGAATGAGCGTCATGCCGCCCGCCACCCAGCCATTGCCACGGCACCAGTAGAACGGCGCTTTCAGACCATGCTCAAAAAGCCCGTTCGGCTTCTGAAGTCTCTCAAGGTAAAGCACCGCCTCCTTTGCCGCGCGTTCTACATATTCCGACTTTCCTGTCGCCCGTGCCCCTTCAGTCTGCAAAAGCGTTATCATGTACATGTCGTCAATCCAAAACCGCGTCTCGGCCGTGTAGCCACGTTTCCAGAGATCCAAGCGCTCCTCCCACGGCAAATTGTGCCCGCCATGCACGAATCGCGGAGGAGCGCCCTTTATGGGCTTCGCCCACTGCATTGTCGCAAAATACTCTCCCATGTCCAGACAGCGAACATCGCCGTTTGCGCGATATACCGCATAAGGCAATGCTCCGAAAACCGAAAAGTCAACATGATTCGGCACCGGCACAAGATGGGCTTTCTCGTCGAAGAACGGCTCAAACTGATCTGTCAGACGTTTGACCAGATCCCTGTCCCCTGTCGCAAGCGCAAAGTCAATGGCATTGACCCACAGGCTCACTATGGCGTATGGCATGACCTTGCCTTCGCCATGGTAGGCATTCGCCCCTTTTGGCGCATAAGCCTCCGGAGGTGCCGAGAGAAACTGCTCTACGACCTTTCGGCCTATTGCCTCTGGTTCTGATCCGGCGGGCCAATCATCAAAAGGATTCGCCGCAATGCAAGCCGCTATCAAAATTGTTGCTGTCATGCCATTCCCCCATTTCAGTTTTGGTTTTTTCCTGTTGCAACATGGGCCCTAAAGCCAAGCACCTCCTTGTGCCACTGTTCGGCAGTGACGATTTCACCGGCCTTCGACCACGCCGCGCCCGCCCAATACGTGAATGACGGCTTGCGCACGGCCAAGACGCGACAGTCCAGATGGTCGGTCATGAATTCAACCTCAAGACTCTCGCCAGGTTCAATGAAAATCGCCGTCATCGTCGAACCTTCCTGCTCGTTCCTTGCGTCTTCGAAGAGAGAGATGACACCAAGAGACGCGTCTTCACGCAGAGTGCCGCCATGCCCGCGCTTCGAATCGACATCAAGCCCTGGACCTGTCCGAAACTCTGGCGGCATGCTGGAAGACTCGAAGCTGACATGATTCCTGAAGAAGCGCTCTCCCTTTCTGAGCGTGATATGGTAAGTCATGCGTCCGAGCGCGGAGAATGCCGGATAGACAAGCCTGAACTCGCAAAGTTCACCGGAGTTGGAGACAATCTCGCACGTCTCCCACGTCTGGTACGTCTTCCACTCTCCATCTCCGAAAAGCGCCACGCCGCCAAGTCCACGCGATGCGCACATCGTGTAGTTGTCGAGCACGCCTTTGTACGGCGTCACATGCCAGTTGCCGCATTTGGATGAATTGCGGAGAAGATCGCCGCAGGTGAATGCCGCGCCGGGCATCTTGTTGAAAAGATCCAGCCCGCTCCACACATGGTAGTTGCCTGGACCGTACGCCCGCATCCCAAGCTTGTCATTCTCCCAGAAGAAGTCATTCTCCCTTTCTGGCACAACGCCACAATGACAGGAAGATTCCGCACATGCCGAAAAAGCAAGCGCCAGAAGAAAAGACACTGTCATCTCTTTTTTCATGCTGCTAGTATATCATGAAAACCACACTTGCGTCTATTACTAAATACAGCTTTTACGATTGCTTTTCCTGAAACCAAACGCAACGCTTCCGGACATTGAAAGCTTATTGCCCCGATTCCCGTGGCTATCTGGCGAGCCAGCCTCCGTCAACGGGGATGATCGTTCCGTGGATGTATGCCGCCGCAGGGGAACAGAGGAACACGCACGCGCCGGCTATATCAGAGGCTTCGCCCCAGCGTCCCGCCGGAATGCGCTCGAGTATCTGACGTGAGCGCACGGAATCGGCACGCAGCGCTGCTGTGTTGTCCGTGGCGATGTATCCCGGCGCTATGCCGTTCACGTTCACGCCATTCGGCGCCCATTCGTTCGAAAGCGCCTTCACTAACTGGGCGACGCCCCCCTTCGACGCTGCGTAGCCAGGCACAGTGATGCCGCCTTGGAAAGAAAGCAGCGAGCAGGTGAACACAATCTTGCCAAAGCCACGCGCCACCATGTCCTTTCCAAACTCACGGGCAAGGACAAACTGCGAATTGAGGTTCACGTCGATGACCTCGTCCCACCACTCGTCAGGATGCTCCGCCGCCGGTTTGCGCAGGATCATGCCAGCGTTGTTCACGAGCATATCGATCTGATGGTCCTTTTTGATGCGCTCGATGAACGCATACACCGCATTTCGGTCGGAAAGGTCGCAGTCCTTGGACGACGTGCGCACCACCTTCGCGCCAGCCGCCTCCAATGCGTCTGCCATCGCCTTCCCGATGCCCCGGTTAGATCCGGTCACCAGCGCCGTCTTGCCTGCCAAATCATATGTGATCATGGTTTTACCTCATTTCCATAACAGGTACTTTGTCCATATCTCCGTAGTTCAGGTTTTCTCCGCCCATGCCCCAGATGAACATATAGTTAGATGTTCCTGCAGCCGAGTGAACCGACCACTCGGGCGCAGTGACCGCCTGCTCGTTGTGCAGCCACACGAGCCGCTGCTCCTGCGGACGCCCCATCTGATGGCAGATCGCCTGTCCTTCTGGAACGTTGAAGTAGAAGTACGTCTCCATCCGGCGGTTATGTATATGTTGCGGCATAGTATTCCAGACGCTTCCAGGCCTTAGTTCCGTAAGCCCCATCTGCAGCTGACAGCACCCGCCACCAGCGGTCTTCGTCAGCACGGGCGAGACTATGAGCTGGTTGATGACGCGGTCGTTTGACTCTTCCATCTTCCCGGCCTTGATATAGTTGCCTATGGTGTATCCCTTCTTCGTACAGTTCTGGTCGCAGGTTATGCGTTGCGTAACGTATTCTTTATGCGCCGGCGTGGAGTTGAGATAGAACTTCGCGGGCCTCGCCTTGTCGAGAGATCGGAACGACACCTCTTTCTTGCCGCAGCCCACATATAGCGCCTCCTTGAAGTCGAGCGCGAAATCTTCGCCATCAACCGTCACGACACCTGCACCGCCGACATTGATGACGCCCAGTTCTCGACGTTCCAGGAAATATTCGGCTTTCAGCTCGTCGAACGGCTCAAGCGCCAGTACATTCGAAACTGGCATCGCGCCACCGTATACGAGCCTGTCGTACATCGCATAGGTAACACGGACTTCATCCGGAACCATCACATTCTCCATTACGAACCGCTCGCGGAGCCTTGCCGTGTCGTAGTGTTTTACGTCGTCGGGATGACACGCGGTCTGGACCGTGTACTTAACCTCCGTCGCGCATGTCGCCAATGCGGCCGCGGAAATAGTCATCATAATGACACTCCTAATTTTCATTTCATTTCCTTTCTTATTCGGACAGCATTCGCCACCATCATTCCAAGTGCCAGAAGCCCAGCAATAACCACTCCGGTCCATTTGAGCGAAACCGTGAGATGAAAGACAACCCAGCACCATAGCGCCGACGCGAAATCAAGCGACGCTCCGCCATTGAATCCATCCGGCACCGCAATTCCGTCGACATTCGCGGCGGCAATCGCCTCCGTGAACGCCGGTGTCAGGTTCGTCACAAAGAAAAGTCCACACACGAGCGAGACAAGCCCTATGACGAACGTCTTCGGCACGTTGCCCCTGGTTATTGGCAGTACGCACGGAAAAAGGTAGAACATTCCCGCCAGAGACGCAAGCGGCAGGAACCTGTTGCCAGGCAGGAACACCGACAGGAAGAGTATCACGGGAATGAGCAGTATCGAGACGACAAGCGTTGTAGGATGGCCTATCACGAGGGCGGGAGACATGCCGATGGACAGCCCTTTCAGACGCGCAAACCGACCCGACACGAACTTCCGGGTCTGTTCGCATATCGGTTTCAGCCCTTCTATGAAGAGAGCCGTAATGCGCGGAATCAGTTCCATCACCGCACCGACCGTGACGCCAAGCTTGAGTATGGACGGCACGGAATCGACAATGCCCTCCAACGTTTCGCATCTCAAGGCGCCAATGCCGCATCCTATGACCACGCCAAGAAAAAGCGGCTCGCCGAAAATGCCAAACTTCCGCTTTATCCCATCGGCGTCGATGTCAAACCTGGACATGCCCGGTATTCGGTCATACAGCCAGCCTACTGCGAGAGCGAACAGCGTGAAGCTCTGGCAGAACGGCTGCGGGATGGATATCCCTTCCATGTCCTTGTAGTACGACTGGAATCCCCTTGCCGTGAAATCCGCCATGCAGAGCGTAATCACGTACAACACGATTGCCGCGTAGAACGCCCAGACGAGCGAACCAGACGAGAAGAACACTATAGCGCCGAGAAACGCGAAATGCCAATAGTTCCAAAGGTCGATGTTGACCGTGCGCGTGACTCCTGCGAACAGCATCAGCAGATTGACGCCAAGGCATACGGGAATGATGAAAGCGCCAACCGCGCATGAATACGCAACGGTCGCCGCCGCCGGCCAGCCAAGGTCGAAATACGGAAGGTTCAGGTGATAGAGTTCGGTCATGCCCTTCAGCGCCGGCCCGAGATTGGATGTGAGAAGAGCCGTCACCACGCCAAGCCCGACAAATCCGACACCTACCGCAAGGCCGCTCTTCAGCGCCTTTGCCGGCTTGATGCCGATACACACGCCCAGGACGGTGAAGATGATCGGCATCATCACCGCCGCTCCTAGACCTAGCACATATGCAAAAACCTCTTTCATCCGCTGCGGTATAGTGTACCATACGGCACTTTTCTCGTCCATTGCCAAATATAACTTTTGTGATTGCTTTTTCCGAAACCTTATGATACACTCCACCGCATGAAAAGCACCATCAGAATCGCCGTACAGATCGAGACGAACCGCGCACACGGACGCGCCCTCCTGGAAGGCATAGCCGACTACGCGCTCGCACACTCTGACTGGCGCCTGGAATCCGTGGAGCCGGCAGCGCTGACCAGCATTAGAAACCTCAGGCGTTTCGACGGCTTTATCGTGCGAGTGATGGACGACAAGACCGCCAATGCCCTCATCAAGTCGCGAAAACCCGTTATCGACACATACGGACGCTCCGACTTTGGCGACATACCTTTCATACGGCTCGACGACGCCGCCATTGCCAGACGCGCTGCCGAGTGCTTCGTCGAGCACAAGTATTTCCGCTGCGCGTTCTGCGGATTCCCAGGGCTTAGGTTCTCTGACGCGAGAGGCGCCGCATTCGCAGCGGCCATGACGGAACAAGGAGCGACATGCAGCATATACAACGGCAGTCGAGGGCGCATGAAAGAAACGTCCGTCCGCAGGGAACGCATGGGAGGCGTCGCCGATGCCGACACTCTGCGGAAATGGATCAAAGCGCTTCCGAAGCCGATCGCAGTGTTCTGCTGCAACGACATAAGAGCATTCCATCTTCTCGGCATTTGCGCCGACGAACACATTGACGTGCCGCGCGAAGTGGCGGTTCTAGGTGTCGACAACGACAAAGTGCTCTGCACCTTCTCAAACCCACCGCTATCCAGCATCGACACCAACCCGTTCGCGCTCGGTCAAAAGGCGGCATCCATGCTCAACGGACTGTTCTCCACCCCGACTGTCGTGCCTCCAGCTGCAACCCTGCACAAGCCTTGCCAGACAATCGAACGCACATCCACGGAATTCTTTCCGACAAAAACGCCATGGCTCTCCGATGCGCTGGTCTACATCAGGCGTCATCTAGGCGAAGGCATCTCGGCCGACGACGTAATTGCACATCTCGGATATTCCCACACAACAATCGGCAAAGCATTCAGGCGGGAAATTGGAACAAGCGTACAGCAGGAGATCATACGACAGCGACGTGAACGCGCCTGCCGCCTTCTAAAGGAGACGTCGCTCACGGCCGCGGAAATCGCAAGTAGATGCGGCTACCCCTCGGCGCAATACTTCGCCCATGTGTTCTCCAGCACCTTCGCCTCAACTCCTGATGTTTGGAGACGGCATAACCACGGTATGCACTGAACCATCATTTCCAGCCTCGCACCATGACCGGGCCTTCCATGCCAGAAGGCACAAATGAATCCGTCTTGCGCGGATTGAATCCCTCCTTGTATATCATCCACGTCTTTCGAGTCTCCGTCGGCAGTCCAAGATCGTATATGACCCTGTTGCGCCAAGTGTTGGTGACATCAATCCGAAGCTCGTTTCTGCCTGGCCTGGCGGTTTTCGTGATATCGCAGCGGAAAGGCTCGCACCACAGTGTGCGCACGGCACGTCCGTTAACGTAGACTTCAGCCATCGATTCGACGCGGGGCAAGTCAAGTTCGATGCGCGGCATGCCCGCCATGTCCGCCGGAAGTTCGAATGTGGCAGTATATGAGGCCGTGCCTGCGTACGCCTTGGCTTCGCGTGAGAGGGAAGGAACATCTGTCCATGAAATAGGGCGTTCAAGATGGATTTCACGCGGCGCTCCCCATCCAGGAGCGAAAGCGACCTTGAAGTTCTTTACCTCTACCGTTCCAGCCGGAGTCGCGGCGAACTCTCTTCTCTCGTCTACGCCGAACTCAACAAATACAGAACGCGACGGCGGAACTTCAAGAATGGAGCCGTTCGTCCATTTCCGTCGCTCCAGCGTCACGGGATCGAATATCGACACAGCCCCATTGGCCCTGAAAACAACCTTGCCGCAGTATCCATTTGTTCCTGCGGCGACAAAGTAGCGCTCAAACCCGTCTACATGGCGGTGTATCCACATGAAGTCTTCGTTCGGCCCGTCTCCAAGCGACGGTTCCGTTTTCACATCCGGCTGGATGCCGTTCAGGGCTGCCATGAGCGCGCCCTTTCCGCCGCGAACGACTTTGCCACCCGCAGCAGCAAGTCGGTCAAGCGCGGCAACCGTAGACGGCAACATGCAACGTTCGTCCGGCACCCACAATATCTTCCATTTCGCGCCCTCGGGGATGGTGAACATGCCGTCTTTCACCTGAAGCCTGTTCGTGAGCACGTCATGGTTCAGGTAATCTTCGCGAAATCCCTCCGGAAACGGATACTCTTCGTCGGGCCTGTGGTCCACGGCATCGCCAAGATACCTTAAAACGTCCTGAGCGGGAACGCCCGCTTCCAGGAATTTCTCGCAGCAAGTCAGCCAAGTCGTGAATTCCGGCATCAGCTTCCACCATGTCTGCAGCCGGGTGAAAGGTGTGCCGTTGTAGCCGCCCATGCAGCCGCCGGGCGGGAGCGCACGGGGATCTGGCGCATGCGTGTAGCTGTGGAACACAAGGTGCGTCACGCCGCGTGCGAAATGCCTGTTGGCGACGTCCTGCAGCTTGCGGAAGTCTTCATCCCAATGTATGCCGGAGCCCGTGAACGCCTCCGCCGATACGCGCCGCTTACCGTAGATGTGCGCGGCGGACGCGCACGGGCGAATCGGCTTGAACTGATACCAGCAGCAGCCGCCACTCAGCCTGTCTCTGTGCGGATACCAGAACTCGCACATCGGCGCGTCGGCGTACTTCCAGTATTCCAGGATGTCACCGTGGATGATGTCTCCGAAAGCCGTCTCGTAGTACACTTCCAGCCCGACCTCGTGCGCCAACTCGGCCATGCGTCCGTAGTAGTTCCGCGTGATGAGATTACCATTGGTGCGTCGCCAGTCCGTCAGGAAGCGTTCTGTCGCATCCGGCGAATCAACTATCCAGCCGAACAATGCCGGCATCCATCTGCGCAGGTCGTAGCCATTGGCCTCTCGGAAGTACGCTTCCATCCTTGGCGTCCAAGTCTGGCAGAAGCACTCCCAGCTGTCGACGATCACAGCCCGCATCTTGCCTTTCAGCGGGCCATCGTTCAGCCGTCCGACATAGCCCCTGAAGTGCGCCTCTATGCCGGCGGGATCGAGCTTGTCGCACTCCCATCCAGTGGCTATCTTCGGCGCGGGTGCATTGACGTGTTTCGAGTTCACGTGCCCGAGGCGCAAAACGGTCCAGCGTCCGGTCGGCACCGTCCATTCCCCCTTTCCCGTCAGGTCGACGATCTTCGCCGGGTCGACGAAACAGCCATCGCCCTGCGGCGGGTGAGCCGCTCTGAGCAGCGAGCGCAGCGTACGCGCGCTTCTGCCCTCCCAGTCCGTCATGCGAGGGGCGGAACTGAGCTTCGGCTCGCAGTAGCTTCTGATCGGAAGGTCGTGCTCGAAGCGGAAGCGCCACTCGTCGCCCGTCTCCTCGCCGCAGGCGAGCGTGAACGTCTCCACGTAGTCGCGCCAGTTCGTCGTCGGCAGCGGTGAGCACACGACCTCATTCCAGCCGTTCGCGGTCTTTACGTCGAGCGCGACGCGCATCCAGGGCGTCTCGTACGCATACGAACTATTCCACTTGTCTACGCCAGGCAGGACAAAGGAGCGAACGGTAACTGGCGCCGCGAAGTGGAATATGCGGTTCTCGCCGTCCTTCTCCACACTCTCCGGCTCAAGAACGCCGTCGTCCACGGAGTCTCCCTTTGGCGTGGGGAATGCGAGTACGCACACGTCGCGCCAGTCGGAATCCGCATCCCGGTACCGCGCCGGAACATCCGGAAGACGATACTCCTCGCCGCAGGAAAAGTCCAGACGGGCCATCCTGATGTCGCGCTGGCAGTGGTCGAGATCGACCCATGGTCCACCAGACTGCGACCATCCAGGGCAGTTCTGCACCGTAAGCTCCAGTCCGAGCCGCTTGCACTCATCGCCCAGAAAAGAAACCAGGTCATCCCATCCTGCGCTTAGGCATTGCGTCTGCATCATCTCGCATCCCGGCCATATCAAGGATCCTTTCTGGTCGTTCCCCGCCCTGTCGCCGATGTGAAAGAACTGCACACCAGATATTCCGGCGTCGCGAATCGCCTCAAGGTCAAGGCGCAGTCCGTCCTTGCGGACATTGCCCCCCATGATCTCCAGCCATGTCTCCGGCCCGCGCGTCTTGCCAAAAACCGCGATTGCCACGATGCACCAGCCTGCCGCAACCGCGGCAGACAACCTTCCGTGCCACATTTTCACCCCTTCACGGCAAGTTTGAAAAGCGCAAACTGCCCAGGCATCATATGGCACGAGAACTTGCCGGCGGACGCCCTGCCGAACCTCTCCGCGAGCACAGGATCGGCGACGACGCCCTTCTTCTCGTATGTACACATCTTGCCGGGGACCATCCATTGTGCTGAAGGCGCGGCTCGTCGTAGAGGTGAAAGCCAGCGAACGCGGGATGCGTCGTACTCCTCAGCGGATGCCGCGCATGCGACGGCAAACGCGACAAACGACAACGCTGTGCGAATCATGCCTGACACCCTATTCAAATATCAGCAGCAAGCCTGAATGCGCCAGATTGACGGTTTTGCCGCCGTCGCCGAGGACAACGCTGCGTCTGTTGAAGTCGCAGCCGGCCTTGCGCTTTGGCACGCCGGCTATAGAAGCATCGGAAACGGCGCAGCGATAAGAATAAACCGTCCGTTCAAGCGACTCGCCGTCAACAAGCACCATGCGAGAAGTGTCCGCGAAGACGAGCGGACATGCTGACGCAAGGAACCTACCGGCAAGCAAGTCTGCCGCGCGCACCGTCATGTCGCCTTCAACAGTTGCCGAGGTAAACCCTGTGCCTATCGCGCCGCACCCCGTCCAGTCGCCAACGGCGAGGGCGAAGTCCGCCGCTCCTCCGTCGCCTCCGGCCACGGAGGACGTGGAATCGCATTCGATGCCGCTGAAGAGCCCCATTACATCCTGCGACTGCGGCCTGAACTTCGCCCCGTTCTTCAGCACGAGCTTGACCTTGACGTTTCCATTGTACGGTACGACTGTCGCCGAGCGTTGTCCAAGCACTGTGCCGTCGACTTCGAGCGTTCCCGCACTGGAGAAGATGAACTGGTCCTCAAACGAAAAGCCCTTGCCGTCGCCAATCGACTTCAGCGTCAGGGTATGGCCGTCAAGACTCAGGCTGGCCGGATGAGTCATGTCCGATTCATGATGCATGAAGCAGCGCGAGTAGTCGGCGGCGTACGACGTGGCGAACGTTGCATCGCCCGAAAGCACGAACTGACCATACGTGCATTTGCCTACCCCTGTCATCACCACGGCTCCGCCCATGCCGGGCGCGCCCGTTCCCTCTACGTAGACCCTCCTGTTGTTCAGCGTGCTGGATGTCGTCGCAGACGTCAAGAGAAGTGTGCCGCCATCCTTCACACGCACCTGGTCCTTTGTGCCCCAGTCATGATACCCGAACCTGTCGCCATCAGTGGAATAGACACCTTGCTCTATCGTGATGCCAAGCACAGGGCTGGACGCCGCCGATGCGGTGAAACCTGTTCCGAGAAGCGTTCCTGGACCCGTCTTGACGAGTCGCGCCTTCGACGGCCATTCCGCGTACACCGTGCGCGCAAACGCCTGTTCCACCGTCAGCGATTCGCCCGCGTCGACTCGCAGCCGCACCTCGCCCGACAATGGCTCCGAACCGTCCGTTTTCGTCCCTCCGTATATGAGCGCGGGAGATGCGTACTTCGCGCCATCGAGTATGTTGTTGTCCCTCACGAACGTGCCGACGCCGCCCGTCACTGCCACTGGATACGTGCCATTCTCGCCGTCGACCGCTCCGCCGACAGCCGTGAAGTCGTTGTTCGTCACTGTGAGAGACGACGTTCCTGATGCCGAAACCGCTGGTCCTTCCACACCTCCGATGAGAAGCCCGCTGACCGTCACGCCAGATCCCGTCACAGTCACCACCGAGGAACCCGTGAACCCATCGCCTGCGCGAAGCGCACTTTGCCGCTCGTCGCCGAGCAGCGCAGCACCGTTCTTTGCGACGGCAAGCGGCTCGGCGAAATAGTAGTCGCCTGCGGGGAAGAACAGAACCGGGCTCTCGCCTTCGTGCGCGGCAAGAGCGGCGTTGAAGCGAGCCGCGTTGCCTGCCGCATTCTCCGCGCCCCTCAATACGCCCCACTCGGCAAACACGTCGATTGCGCCATCAGGCTTCGACGACGTGTACACAAGGTAGAGCGACATTCCGTCCTCGCCCGCCTCCACGGACCAGTTGCGGTTGTCCACGGTTCTAGATATCGCAGGCAAGCCACTGATCCCCGTTTCGGACGTGGCGACGAGGACGCGTCCGTCATTGCCCGGCTGCATGTTCGCGACATCCCCTTCTATCTCAAGCCTTGCGTTCTCTCCAAACACAAGCAAACCGTCTACGGTCAGAATGTTCCCAGCGTTGAGATCCGAAACTCGCACGGTGATTTCGCTTGCCACTGTGAGCGACAGCACCGACGAAACGGCCGGTGCGCCAGATATCGCGTCGAGCGACATGTCGAACGGCGCCGAAGAATTCTCTCCCGCCGACACCGTAGTGCCCGCCTCCGCGTCGACCTTGTCGAAGAACGAAACCGTCGCCTGCTGCCGAGGCCGGAAAGTGGCGCCGTCCCTGAGCACGAGCGTAACGTAGCCGTCGTTAGCCGCCGCCGTGTAGTTCACAACATTCTTGTCACCCTGTCCGAGGTATGTTCCGTCGACTATGAACCTTCCGCTTCCGTTCACCCGGAAACCTTCGGCTATGCGATACCCGTATCTCGACCCCTTGCCTTTCGCTTTGAGCGTAAGGTCGTTGCCATTGAGCGTTATGGTGGTTGCATTGCCCGAAAATGTTCCCTTTTGGAAAATCAGCGCATAGTCACCGGCAAGCTCCGTCATGAACGTAGTGTTGGCTTTTATGTAGAACTGCCCGAAGTTGTTCTGTCCGTAGCCGGTGCAGACGAGCGCTCCTCCCTGGCCTTCCGCACCATCGCCGTACAGCAATATGCATCTGTTTCTTATGTGGTCAGCTTTGAGAGATGCCAGCTTTAGCGTCGCGCCGTCTTCGACAGTCACGGCATCGCCGTAGAAACCCTGATAGCCAAAGTCTGCGTCAGCGTTCGCGCAGTATACGCCATCGCGCACAACGAGTCTTTGGAAACCATAATCTGCGGAATTGAGGTCGTTAGTGCCGATCAAAGTGCCAAGACCTGTCTTCACGAGGCGATTCTTGGCCAGATCGCCCTTGGTCAACCCATTCGCTTCAAGCGCCTCGTAGAAGCCCCAAGTCGTGCCCTTGGGCACATTGACCTCTACGTCCGCCGCGAGCGCCGGAATTGCCGCCGATGCAAGCATCGCGGCAAGAGTATGCATTGTCGAGCATTTCATTGTGCTGCCTCCTTCGTTTTCAGGTGTTTTCCAAGCTTCTCTTTCACATTGCCAGGCCCGTATCTGAAAAGTCCCGGGAAATTCGGCGGCAGCGCACCGCCGCCGTTGACGAGCCGTGTGCGCGGCATGTCCCTCATGTAGTGCCAGGCAAAGCCATCGTTGTGCATCATCCTGCCATTGCCGTCGTACCATCCATCAAGAAGTTTTTCACGCGCGTCGTAGACGCGCTCGGCAACGGCAAGTATCTCTGGCGCGCCGCCAGATACCGCGCAGGCATCGTTCACGAAGAAGCTCTGCGTGCGCAGCCTGAGGAAATCGTAGCTGCGGCGCACGAGCTTCAGGCGCGCGCGGACCTTGGGATCGGCGTCACGCGAGGATTCCGCTGCACCAAGCAGCGCGGACATCCGCGTCACTACAGGATACGGACGGAACATGAGTTCGAACATCTCCTCTGTATGATGCGGACGCTTCTTCACTTCGTCTATGACCGAGTGTCCGCCTGTCGTGTCCATGCCCGCATACATGGTATGGAAAAAAGCCTTCATCGGCTCTGCGGCCTTGCCATACGCCGCGTCGCAGAACTCGTCCACGAGCGCGTCCGGGTCGGCGTCGGGATTTTCGAGAAGCTTCGAGAACACATAGCATATCGGTGCATCAAGCCCTATGTCCTCGGCCCAGCCGCACTTGAAAATGCATTTCACGCTGTTGTCCCTGAGGATTCTTAGGCATTCGGCTATGTACTTCGGCGAACGTGTTGGCGCGGTGCCTATGGAATGGTACATCCCGAAGAAATACACGTATGCGATTTTCGGCACGTCGCGAAAACGAGCCCATGCATCAAACTTCTCGCGGAAATCCTTCCAGATGCAAAGCTCGATCGCCACGTTGTCGGGGAACCTTTCGAACGACTTGGGAGGATTCTCGGTGAAATCGTATGAAAGAAGCACCATCGTAGCGCCAGGAAGCCGCGCCTTCGCCGCCTCCGCCACCTTCAGGTAAAACAGCCACTGGCGCTCTTCCGGCGATTCGTGCATCGTGCGGCAAGCATCGCATTCGCACGCCACCTGGCCATCTGTAGGACCAACCTGTATCCACCTGTACCCAAGGTCGTACTGACGCTTCATCTCCGCCATGAACAGCTCGAACACTTCGGGATTCGACACGCAGTGGTGCCCGCCAGAAGCCGGGCCGTAGTCAGGGCGCCTTACACCGTCCTTCATTATGAAGTACTCCGGATGCGTCTTCTCGTACTTCAAGCGCGGCACCGCTTCAGGGAACGGATGCCCGCCCCACGTCTTGCTGTAAGGGATGTCGAGATGCCCGAGCGCGACGGTTGAATGCAGTTCGCCGTAGCATGCAGCGTTGGAATACGGAATCTGCGCCTGCCCCGTGAAGTCCATGTCCGACGGAACCCGCACCAGGTCAGTCTTGTAAACGTTGAGGCCGTTTTCGCCAGGCATGAGAAACTTCACCACGTGCGCGGCCTCAAGGAATTCCAGCGCGGCCTTTAGCGTGCCGTGCCAACGCCTGTAAGACTGGTCCCTGACACTTTCGTTCACGCCGAATCCATGGCAAAGGTATTCGTGGTCGTGGTGCTGCAGGGGGCCTCTCACGTTGGCTGATTCGTCGTTGCCCGCAAGAATCACATCGCGACCTACAACCTTTCGGCAATGGATGCAATCGACGAATTTGCCGTAGGGAACATTCGCCGCAACGCCCTTCTTCGTTCGCCCAAGGTATATTGCCGGCGCCGAGCCCACGGAGCCTTCGGACACTATCGGCAGCTCGACGCCTGAAGCGCGGCGGATGTAGAGTTGCAGGGCTTCAGCCGCCTCGGCGACCTTCTTCGCCTCCATGGTTTCGTCTGGAACGGCAATCGCATATTCGCTCTTTCCGCCGGAAACGATATCTATCGCATCGGCGCGAACAGCACCGCAAACCGCCGCCAGCACGGCGGCGGCAAAGGTCGATCTATAGGGCAGGCACATCACAGCATTCCTTTCCGGTTTCTGGATCTTCCATGACCCAGGTGCGTTGTATTATACACAATATACTCAGAGAATGCAACCAGGCGACCAAAGTTGCCCAGAAAGTCTGTTCAAAGACCAAGCCCTTCTTCTACCCTTCTACTCTACGGCAGATCGGAGCATCACGTGGCGGAGCCGACAATGTAATCGTCGTCGGCGGCGGCGCACGGTTCGGCTATGCGTGCATTCATCGTCCAACATTTCCTTTCAAGCCGTCCAGAAGCACCTTCTTGCGCGGCGTGTCGCCCGTGCGGCGCAGCGTCTCGCGCGAACCGCCGGCATACTCGACGTTCCA
>CACYCL010000147.1 GCA_902772905.1 uncultured bacterium
CGCAGTCGGAGCGTAGCGCAGTCTGGTAGCGCGTTTGCTTCGGGAGCAAAAGGCCGAGGGTTCAAATCCCTCCGCTCCGACCATTTCCCGCAATCGTGTTTTTATGGTATAATAATCGGTATGGAAATGAAAAGAAGGGTTGTGGTCGAGATTGACCTCAAGGCGCTTGTAAGGAATTATCGCCGCATAGCTGAGCATGTGTGCCCGGCCAGGGTGCTATGTGTGCTGAAGGCCAATGCGTATGGGCTTGGCGTGGCGGAATATGCACGTGCGCTCGCGAAGGCTGGGTGCACGATGTTTGGCGTTGCAGAGCCTTACGAGGCAATGGAACTGAAACGTTGCCTCGCCAGCACGGGCGGTCGAGGAAAATTCGAAATCCAGATACTGTCCAGCATACTGCCAGACGAAATCCCTGCGATGGTTAAAGCGGGCGTGATACTTCCGGTCATTGATGTCTCCACTGCCAGGCTCATAAGCAGGGCGGCGGTTCGAGCCAAGACAGTTGCACGTGTCCACTTCAAGCTCGATACTGGAATGGGGCGCCTTGGCATTCTTGCGAAGGATGCGCTTGACGTCATGGAAGAAGTTGCGAGTCTGCCAGGTCTTGACTGCGAGGGAATATTCTCGCACTGTCCCATGGCCTACGAACCCAAGGACCCGTTCACGAAGCGGCAGATCGCCCTGTTCAAGCGAATCGTCGCAGATGCCGCAAAGCGCGGATATTCGTTCAAGAAGGTGCACATCGCCGCCTCGGACGCCATCAATAACTTCCCCGAGACGGCGAAGAGCCCGTTCAACGTCGTGCGCACGGGAATCAACCTTCATGGAAGCTTCGACCCGTACGGGCGCAAGGCGCTCAAGGTCGAGCCAGTGCTAACGTTGAAGACTCGCGTCGCGCAGGTGCGAGAGCTTCCTGCTGGTACGACGCTGGGCTATGGGCGCACATGGTGCCTCAATGCGCCTACACGCGTCGCGACGATTTCCGCTGGCTATGCGGACGGGTTGCCGCTTGCGCTTACGAACAGAGGATTCGTCTTCATCGGCGGAAGGCGCTGCAAGATAATAGGCCGCATATCCATGGACTACACTACGGTGGACGTCTCTGATGCTGGGGATGTGAACCCTGGCGACGAGGTCATTTGCTTTGGAGCATGCGGCGACGACTCTATAACCCCTGACGATTGGGCCGCACTGAAGGGCACCCATGCGTATGACATAATCTGCACTCTAGGCAACCGTGTGCAACGAGTGGCAATATGATTCAGAAACCAGATCCAGAGAGCTTCATCCTCAAATGGCGTGGCGACACGCTGACAGTCACGTTGGCGCTTGATGCACCTCGCAAGGGGCGCGCCGCGTTCCGTACGAACATAGGTGGAGCGGCGGTGCGTCGCCGCGAGATTGTGGACGAAACCGAGAAGGGCGTTGTGCCGCTTGCAAAGGCATGGGCCGACATTCCCCTTGATGAAGTGCGGCCTGGCTTCTTCCGCGCCGAGATACCACTCGACGAGGTCGGCGTGTTCTCGGGAAAAGCCTGCTTCTTCCCGACAGGCTCACACGTGCCGGAGTGGCCTGAGGGGCGCAATCTGCACGTCAAGGTCGAAAGCGCGGAGACGCGCTCGGGCAATTCCATTTATTGTGTGTTTCCGAGGCAGTTCGGCTCGTTTCGCGAGGTTGTGCGCCGCCTGCCGCACATCATGGACGACATGGGCTTTCGCATCGTGCAGACGCTGCCGCCTTTCCCCGTGCCGACGACGTACGCAGTGATGGGCGAGTACGGCTGTCCGTTCGCCGCGACGGACTTTATGTCCGTGGATCCGGCGATGGCGGAGTTCGACAAATCTGCAACGCCGCTTGATCAGTTTCGCGAGTTGATCGGCGCAGTCCATGCGAAGCGCGGACTCATCTTCATAGACCTTCCGGCCAACCACACGGGTTGGGCCTCCACACTGCAGACGCATCATCCAGACTGGTTCCGCCGCGAGGCGGACGGGTGCTTCCATTCGCCAGGGGCGTGGGGGGTCACGTGGGCTGACCTCGTTGAGCTGGACTATTCAAAGAGCGGTCTGCGCTCGTACATGGCGGATGTATTCCTCTTCTGGTGCAGGCTTGGAGTGGATGGTTTCCGTTGCGACGCCGGGTACATGATTCCACCTGAGACGTGGGAGTACATCGTGGCGAAAGTGCGCGAGGAGTATCCAGACACGGTGTTCCTTCTTGAGGGGCTTGGAGGAGAGCTTTCTGTGACCGACCGCCTCCTTGCCGAGTCGAATCTGGACTGGGCGTATTCCGAGATATTCCAGACCTATGACCGTGGGCAGTTCGAGTGGTATCTGCCGCAGGCGATTTCGCGCGCCGAAAAGTACGGTGCGCTTGTGCATTTCGCCGAGACGCATGACAACGATCGGCTGGCCAAAGGCGGAGAGACGTACGCAAGGCTTCGTGTGCAGCTTGCTGCGCTTCTCAGCTGGCAGGGAGCGTGGGGAATTGCGAACGGTGTCGAGTGGCTATGCACTGAGAAGATCGACGTGCACGGCAAGAACGACTTGAACTGGGGTTCGCCGCGCAATATGATCGGATTGATTGCCAAGCTGAACCACATTCTGCGGACAGAGCCGGGATTCGATGGCAGCGCACACCTTTCAGTAGTGACGCGCGGCGACGGCAACACGCTCGCCGTCCTGCGCAGCGGGAAGGGCGGCGACATGCTCGTGCTCGCCAACCTCGACTGTGCCAACGGCGTGTCCGTAGACTGGGATCGCGCAAAGTTTGCAGCAAACGAGGCATTCGACCTTCTGTCCGAACGCATCGTGCAGCTTGGTGCGCCCGTGCCGCTTGGCCCTGGCGAGGTGCTCTGCCTTGCAGTTCAGGGCGAAACGCGGAATGCGGCACTTGCCGCTGCGGACAAAACCGCCATGCGGTGCGCCGCGCAGGAGGGAGAGGCGCTTTTCCATCTTGAGTTCCCGGCGGACGCGACGCGAGAGGTAGTTGTGCCGGAAGGTCAGCGCGTCGAGATCAGGTCGGATGCCGAAATGCGCGTGAGACTTATTGAGCCGGCGAGCGACAGGACGCTTCGCGTCGTCCGCTCCGCTCCTGGTTCTTGCCGCCTTGTGCTCGATGCGCCGCAGTACCGAGGCGACGGGAGCCGCTGCCGTGCGCTTTGGCTTGACGTCACTAGATACGTTGACGGACGCGCCGTGCGTACGCGTTCCACATTCCTTGTTCCGCCATCGGCTCGTCGCGCAAGGGTGAAGTGCGCTCTTTCCGGCGACGAGGTGCGCCGCAATCCGGAGTGGCGGTCGATACTTTCCAACGGTTCGGGGGCGGCTTCGCAGGTGCGTGTCGGCTGGGGCGAGATACGCTCTCAGTACGACGCAATGCTCGCGGCGAATCCTAATCCGACGTGCCCGTCAGACCGCATGAATCTCTGGGCGCGCAATAGATGCTGGCTTCAGCGCGAAGGTTACGTGCGCGAGCTTGACGCCAGATGCGTCACCAAGTTCGCGGCCGATCCGGCTGGACGATTCGCGCGTTGGAACTTCACCGTGCCGTGTGGCATGGGCCGCGAGGCGTCGTTCGAATTCACGCTTTCGCTTGTGCCGGGCGAGAACGCGGCTGTTTTGCATGTCGCAAGGGTTGCGTCCGAGTCGCGTGATGTAGGCGATCAGGTGCGGCTGGTGTTTCGCCCAGACATCGAATGGCGCAGTTTCCATTCCGTGACCAAGGCATATCGGGACGGCACAGAGGCGAGGTTCCGCTCTGCGGTGAACGCAGACAGCGGCGGTTTCGATTTCTCGCCGTATGGCAAGGACGTCTTCTCGATGCGCGTGGAAAGCGGCGTGTACCACAACGAGCCGCAGTGGACGTACTCCGTGGGGCATCCCGAAGAGTCCGCGCGCGGACAGGACGGATGCGGAGACCTCTTCTCGCCAGGCTGGATAAGCGCAGACCTCAAGATTGGCGAGTCCGTGTCCATGATTGGCTTCGCACGGTTCTCTGGCCATCCCATCGCAAATATACCGAGTCCACATTTCGCCAAGCCGCGTGTCATCGGACATGAATCGTTTGGCGTGGCTCTGCGCGACGCGCTCGAGCTTTTCATTGTGCGACGCGATGACCTCAAGACGGTCATAGCTGGGTATCCGTGGTTTTTGGACTGGGGTCGTGACACGTTCATATTCATGCGCGGCATGATCGCTGCCGGCATGACTGGCGACGCATTGCGCATACTCCGGGCTTTTGCCGCGTTTGAGGAAAACGGAACGTTGCCAAACATCATCTACGGAAAGACGGCGGGCAATCGCGACACGACCGATGCGCCGCTCTGGTTCATCAGGTGTGTGCAGGAACTTTCTTTGCTTGAGGATGTCTCGGCGCTTATGCCTGTATGTGCGTCAATCGTCGATAATTACGTGAAAGGCACGCCAAACGGCATTCACGTTGACTCTGATTCTGGGTTGGTATGGAGTCCGTCGCATTTCACGTGGATGGACACAAACTACCCTGCTTGCACACCGCGAATGGGTTATCCCGTCGAAATCCAGGCTCTGTGGATATCGGCGCTGAAGTTCCTTGGACGCGAAGAGCTTGCGGAAAGGGCGAAAGATTCCATGTTGCGCTTGTTCAAGCGCGAGTGCGGTTACTGCGACTGCCTTGACGCTCCAAACGGAGAGCCTGCGGCGAGGGCAGTGCCAGATGAGGCTGTGCGGCCAAACCAGCTCTTCCTTCTCTCGCTTGGCGTTGTTGACGACGCGTCGATACTTGACGCGACTGAACGGCTGCTCGTTCCGGGCGGAGTGCGTTCGCTTGCATCGGGGCATCCTCTCTATCATGGCGTGTACGAGGGAGACGAAGACACGTCGCGCAAGCCTGCGTACCACAACGGAACTGTCTGGGCGTGGCCGTTTCCGCTTTTTGCGGAGGGGCTTGTCTCGTCGGGTCGATGTTCGCGCGAAGTCGCGCTTTCCCTGTTGGCGGGAGCGGTCGAAAACCTCAACACCGGCTGCCTGTGCCATGTCAGCGAAAATGCCGACGGCGATGCGCCGCACGCTCAGAAGGGCTGTTGCGCACAGGCGTGGAGCGAGAGCGAGCTTCTGCGAGTGTGGCTTCGGCTGGGCGGAAAATGATGCAGGTGACGCGCCAAGGATAAAATAATTTTCGCTTAATGCGGTACAATATGCTATGGAGAGCCTTGGCTGTCCGTAGTGTGCTATGGATATTGTACAGGAAATACGCGAAAACCGTGAAAAGGGGGCGAAACGCCTTGATTCAGAATACCGTGGTCGTTTGATGGCGGTAGCAGTGCGTGTTTGCGGCGACGTCGAGGAAGCCAAGTCATATGTAAACCAGACCTTTGCCGAGGCCATCGAGCGGATTGAGACGTTGACCAATCCAGATTCATTCTTCAGCTGGATGTGCAGCATGCTCGTCAACATGCACGCCAAGGCGACTCGCCGCAAGGAACATGAGCGGGTCATCTACACCGACCAGCTGCCAGATCAGGCAGCTGACGGCAATGCGGATGTTGCTGAGGCAGTAGATGCGGAACTTCTTCGTGAAGCCATAGACGATTTACCGAATGACCTGAAGGAGTCGTTGCTGCTGCATTATTTCATGGACCTGCCGCTCAAGCAGATGGCAAAGATACTTTCCGTTCCGTCTGGAACGGTAATGAGTCGCCTGTATTATGCGAGGCGCGTGCTGGCGAAACGACTCGGGGCGAACCTGAAGAGGCCTGCCGTCGCGCTGATTGCGGCAGCATTGCTTCTGGCGGCATGCGCGGCAACCGTGGTCGGCGTTGCCTCGGCAATTAGTGGCGGCGGAGCCGCTGTGGGCGGGCTTGATGGAACATCTGCGGCGCCATGCATGACGACTGCAGAGGATGCAACCAATTCAATCAGTACAACCAAGGAGAAACAAACCATGAAGAAAGCAACGGTAGGTGGCATTGGACGCAGAACTCTCAGCGGCATCAAGATGCTGGCCTTGACGATGCTGGCGGTGAACGCGGCAAACGCCGATGACCAGTATATTGAATCGGACGGCACCACTGGCATCTCGACTGGATACCGGCTGAAGCCGAATTCGCGCATAGAGGTCGATTTCGCGCTGACCACGACTGAGCAGACCGGCGGAGCCAGACTTTTTGGCGCGGACTATAACACGACAACCCTTAAGATTGCGCTTGGCTTCTATTCTGGCGCAAATGCCGGGAATCCGTACTGGGTGTTTGGCTTCGGCAGCGCTTCCAGTGGCTGGACTGCAGGGTGGCCGAAAGACTCAGCCGGCAGCTATGTTTCCCAAGATCTCGGTCGACACACTATAGTGTACGACTTCCCTGGCGGTCGGCACACGTATTACACCGGAGGCACAGCAGTCGCCTGGCAGACCGACAGCAAGAACTACACGGACGAAGCAACACAGCCTATCGCAATCTTTGCGGCAAAGAACGCAAGTGGCTTTGAAAAGCCGTGCAAAGCCCGCATCTATGGCGTGAAGATATACGAGAAGAACGGCGACAGCTACGAACTTGTCCACGACTTTGTGCCGTGTCTCGCCACTGGATGCAACGGATTCATCTGCGACGAACAAGTTCCCGGGTTCAAGGATCTGGAGACAGGCGCGTTCATAGGCAACAACGATGACCGCGCGCATTTCACAGCATCTGACAACGTTTTTGTCGAGAACAACAACCCGGCCTACATTGCAACGCCCGAAACAACAGCCAAGCAGTACATAGACACTCTTTACCATGCAACCGACCAGACGCGTTGCGAAATCGACTACGCGCTTCAGTCGACACCGACGGCAAGCGCCTGGTTGTTCTCCGGCTATGGCAGCGCCACGTATGGCGTATACATCAAAAGCGGCGGGTCTACTTTCGGCATGGACAATGGCGGAGGCTGGTCTGGCGATCCAAGTATTCCGCTTGCAGGAACATTGAACGTTCGGCGCACTGTTGTTCTCGATTTCCCAAACAACAAGTTGCATCTGGTTTCTGGGATAGAAACGAACATCTCGGTCAGCGCAAAGGCCGTTTCCGGGAAGAGGTTCGCTGCGAATACCGTAAAGATCGCAGGGCGGTTCAACGGCGGGTCTGAGTTTGCCCCGATTAGGATCTACGGTTTTCGCATCTATGAGGCCGGAACGCCGAAGCGCAATTTCGTACCGTGCGTGAGTGATGGTGTTCCGGGACTCAAAGACACTATTACCGGTTTGTTCGTGACTTATCCCGGTACGCTCACGCTCGGCACAAAGCTTGCCTATGGTGGAGACATAGCGGTTGAGGCCAACCCGTATATCGAGACGTCCGCAACGAGCAAGCAGTATCTCAACACGGGCTACCAACCGATAAACACAACGCGGTTCGAGCTTGACTATGCGCTTACTGCAAAGCGTCCCAGCAATACTTGGGTGCTTTTCCGAGGGCAGAATTCCGTCTATTTCGGCGCGTACAACAATGACAATGGATTTGGTTTCATCAACGGGAACGGATGGAAGTCTGGCGTTACCACCACGACGCTCGCCGATGCGACTGGCATTCGCCGCACGGCCATTCTCGATAATGTGGCGAACATCGCCGCTCTTATTACATTCAGTGTGACAAACGGATCTATGAGCTGCGACAACAAACTTCCTGCAGCGAAAGGAGGAAAAGCGGTAACGCTTTCCGAGTCTGAGGGGTTTAGTGCCTCTGAATATTCCTCACTGCGCATATACGCCTGCCGCATATATGAAGGAGGCAACCCGGTCCATGAGTTCCTGCCGACGGTAAAGGATGGAGTTCCGGGACTTCAGGACCAGTTGTCGGACAAGTTCCTTCAAGTCCTTTCCAACGCTTCGTCCAATCCTTATGTCTTCGGCGGCGCATTCACGCCAGCGATCGCGCAGTCTGCGAAGAGTCTGCGTGAAGGCGAGACGGTGACGCTTACGGCTTCAGCGCCGGGAGCGGTGTCATATCGTTGGTTCAAGAACGGAGAAGCGATGGCAGGCGGAGAGAATGGAACGCTTGTGATTGCGTGGAGAAGGGGCGGATTGACGGATGTTTACAAGGCAGTTTCCGTATGCAAGGCAGACGGCTTGGAGGCGGCAAGCGCGGTGTCTGAAGGTGCCACCGTAGAGAACATTCCCTCTGGACTTGCCATAATAATCAGATGATGCACAGTGTCTGTCTGCGGTTGGCATTTGCTGCCGTACTTGTGGTTTCGGCGGCTGCAGCGGCCCGTGCCGACGCAAAAAAGTTTGTGGCGTTCGCCTGGGAGTTCTCGCGGATGTCGGTGCGTGATCTTTCCGCATACGCCGACGAACTTGACAAGACTCCGTTAGATGGGATCGGCATCTATCTGAACGAGCCGACGCCGGACGGTGGAAAGGTAAGCACTCACAACATAATGCATGTTGCGTGGCGTCGCGACGTGTTGGTTCCGCTCGTGCCGGTTGCTCGCAAGCTTGCAGCACACAAGTCGATGCGTGAAAGTTTCATCGGCACGTTCCGAGCCCCTTTTGGTCATCGCATCGAGTGGAACGACGACGATGGATGGGCGCGGGTGGCCTCCAACATGATAATCGCCGCTTGGTTCGCGAAGACAGGCGGACTTCGTGGCATCTCCATGGATCCAGAGGACTACCATTGCACGGCTCAGTTCGTCCGGCAAGGTGGCGACGAGCCGTACGAGACGCTTGTCGCAATGGCAAGGCGGCGTGGTCGGCAGGTGTTTGAAGGTGTGTTCCGCGAATATCCTGACATTTGCATACTGTCTTTCTGGTTCCTTTCGATGGACCACGTTTATCTTGGGTCTGAAAGACCTGAGCGCGACGCAAGGGAGCGAGGGTTCCTGTGGCCAGCTTTCGTTGACGGCATTCTTGATGTGATGCCAGCGACTGCGAGGATTGTGGACGGTTGCGAACATTCATACCGCTATGAGTCGTCACGCGGCGATTTCTACAATGCCGCAGATGCGATACGGCGCCGACTGCCGGTGATGCTTTCTCCGGAGAATCGTGCGAAGTACCAGCGACAGGTGAACGTTTCGTTCGGCCTGTACCTCGATATGTTCACGAATCCCGAAGGCAGCAACTGGTACTTTGGGCCTGTCAACGGTTCGCGCCTTGTCCACTTCGAAAGAAACCTTGCCCAGGCGGCAAGGGCGGCGGATGAATATGTTTGGTTCTGGGGCGAACGGCACTGCTGGGCCGACTGGCGAGGAAAGGGGCCTGAGGACAGCCGCAACATCAGCGCAGAGACGTGGAACCATGCCGTGCCTGGACTTGAAGATGCCATAATTGCGGTGAAGAGTCCAGCCGAGTTTGCAAAGATGCGCGGAAAGGCCATGAAGGCATCCGGGCGTTTTTCCCCGATGAACGAGAACTCCGAGTGCCGCACCGAGAACGGCAAAGTGCCGCAGCCATATTCCACATGGCAGCAGAAGAAAAACAGGCAGGGGCGGCTATATGGCGACATGGCATGCGGGGAAGGCGACAAGCATTCTCTTGCTGCGGAAGGGGTTGAGAACGGATCGTTCTCGATAGGGTTTGGGAGACATGTTACGGCAGGCGAGCGTTTTGTAGTGTCGCTTTCAATGCTCGGAGAGGGCGGCAGTGCTTCAGTGTGCTGGAAGCGCGGCAGTGCGTGGGACTGGAATATCTGTTCGCCTGTCCAGGTGCGGTTTGGCGGACAGGGCAATGAAGGGTGGCGGCATGGCCGAGCGGTTGTGCGTGTGCCTGAAGGAGTCGATGGTTGCGGGCTGATAATGTCAGTCAGGCAAGGCCCAATGCAGAAGTGCTGGTTTGACAACGTAGCCATATACAGTCTTGGCATGCCGGGCGATTGACTTCCGAGAATCCTGTCTGGAAGTGCCCTTATTGACACGGAAACGTCTGGTTTGGTAGAATACATTCCTCGCACGGCACAGTGCGGAGAACTGAATTTCAACAACGACAACAATGGCAAAGAAAGACAACGACAAGCAACCGCCGAGCCTTTTCGACAATTTGGATATGTTTGCGCCTGCGGTTCAGGAGGTCGCATCCGTAGAGAAAACGCAGAAGGCTGCCAAGGCCGTGCCGCCAAAACCAGCCGTGCCAAAGGCCGGGCTGACAGGCTTTGGCCCGATGCAGCAGCTATACGACTTCAACTTCCGCCAGTATTCGGCGTATGTTATATGCTCGCGCGCCATCCCGGCGGTCGAGGACGGCCTTAAGCCCGTGCAGCGGCGCATCATGCATGCGCTCTACGAACAGGACGACGGCAGATATACGAAGGTGGCGAACATCGTCGGACAGACAATGCAGTACCATCCGCACGGCGACGCATCGATCGGCGATGCGATAGTGGTGCTTGCAAACAAGCTCTGGGGCAAGGGCAAGGGCTACCTCATAGACGGGCAGGGAAATTTTGGGTCGCTTCTGACCGGAATGCCGCATGCTGCGGTAAGGTACATCGAGTGCCGCCTCACGGAGCTTGCGAAGAACGAGGTTTTCAACCGCAAGACGACTGAATACGTCGACAACTACGATGGGCGCAAGAAGGAGCCGGTGTATCTGCCCGCGAAGGTGCCGCTTCTCCTCATGATGGGCGCGGACGGAATTGCGGTCGGTCTTTCCACTGCGATTCTGCCGCACAACTTCATTGAGCTTCTCGAGGCCGAGATCGCGTTGATACAGAAAAAGCCGTTTCAGCTCTATCCGGACTTCCAGCTCGGCGGCATCATGGACGTGAGCGAGTACCAAGACGGTCTTGGCAAGGTGAAGGTGCGCGCGAAGATAGAGAAGGAGGACAAGAACAAGCTCGTGATAACGGAGCTTCCGTGGGGCGAGACGACGGACTCCATAGCCGAGTCGATCGAGGATGCGATCAAGAAGAAGAAGGTGCCTGTTCGCAAGCTCCACGACCTCACGAGCGACAATGTCAGGATCGAGCTGGAGCTGCAGGCGGGCGAGAAGCAGGAGAAGGCGATTGTTGCGCTGTACGCGTTCACGAACTGTGAGAAGTCGCTTTCGTCGCGTCCGATAGTGCTTGACCAGGGGCGCCCTCGCCTCATGAGCGTCACTGAGATTCTGAAGAAGAACGTGGAGCGCCTGATGGAGCTCACTAAGCGCGAGCAGGAAATACGCCTCGGAGAGCTGGACGACCTCTATCATGCCCGTACGCTTGACCGCATCTTCATCGAGGAGCGCATATACAAGCGCATAGAGAAGGAGAAGACGATGGAGGGCGTGAGGAGCGCCGTAAGGACGGGCTTCGCACCGTTTATGGCGGAGCTGAGGCGCAAGGTCATAACCGACGACGACATCGAACGGCTGCTCAAGCTGCAGATCCGGCGCATTTCGCAGTTTGACATCGACAAGAACCGCGAGGAGATCGAAGGAATACTGAAGGAAGAGGCGCAGGTGAAAGACAACCTCGTGCATCTTCGTGCGTTTGTGGTGAAGTACTTGAAGGGACTTGTCAAGGAGTACGCGAAGAGGTATCCGCGCTGCACGAAGGTTGAATCCGGAGCGTTCAAGCAGGTTGACGTGAGGGCGATTACGGCGAGTGAGTTGACGATCAAGTGGGACAAGGAGAACAACTACGTCGGCTCAGGCGTCAGGGGCGGAGACGAGCTCTTCAAGTGCTCCTCGCTTGACGAGCTGATATTCATATGGAAAGACGGTCGATTCAAGAAGCTTCAGCCTGAGGAAAAGGTGTTTGTCGACAAGGACCTGCTGACCGTGCTGCGCTACAACCAAGAGAAGGAACGCGGCTCGCGCGACTTCACCCTTGTGTATGAGGAGGGCGGATACGGCTTTAGCTACATAAAGCGCTTCACGTTCGGAGGGCTTATTCGCAACAAGGAGTACAACCTTGCGCCGTCGAAGGGAAAGGGCAAGGCAAAGGTGCTGTTTCTGCAGGAGGGATGCCCCGATACGCTGTATGTGAAGTACAAGCCGGCGAAGGGACAGAAGATACACCAGCAGTATTTCCTGCCAAAGGAGCAGGTCGTGCGCACGAATGTCGAGACAGGCAAGCCCGAAAAGCAGGATGTCGTCCTCGTTCGTAGCGCGGGAACGAAGGGCAAGCAGCTTTCTACCAAGCCCATTGCGCGGATATCGTCGTCCAAGGGGTCATGGTGGGACGATTCCGAGCCGCCGTCGAAGGGCGTTCTGGACTGAGCTTAACATACAACGGGAGAACAAAATGGCAAAACTTCATCTGGGCGTGCTTGGCTCCGGCGCGGGCAGCAACATGCAGTCCATCGTGGATGCAATCGACGCGGGGAAACTTGACGCAGACATACGGATCGTCCTTGCGGACGTAGAGGACGCAAAGATACTCGACAGGGCGAAGAGGCACGGGATACCATGCCAGTATCTCGACTGTGCGCCGTGGAAGACAAAGCTGGAGGGACCGGCAGAGGATCGCTGCATTGAGCTTCTGCGCAGTGCAGGCGTTGACACGGTTGTGCTTGCGGGCTTCATGCGCATCGTGAAGCCAGGGCTTCTTGCCGCCTTTCCGAACCGCGTGGTCAACATCCACCCGGCGATTCTTCCGGCGTTCCCTGGCGTCCACAGCTGGACGCAGGCACTGGATTATGGCTGCAAGGTCGCTGGCGTCACGGTGCATTTCGTTGACGCGGGAACGGACTCCGGCCCCATCATTGTTCAGAAGACTGTCCCTGTCATGGAAGACGACACGCCGGAATCGCTCCATGCGCGCATTCAGGTTCAGGAACATGTAGCATATCCAGAGGCTCTGAACGTAATTGCGTCCGGGATGTACCGCATTGAAGGTCGTCGTGTGCGCATAGGCCGGTGAATATGCTATAATACTGCGGTTGAAAGGCCAGAGTGGTGGAATGGCAGACACCGGGGACTTAAAATCCCCTGCCCAGTTTCGGGCGTACGGGTTCGAGTCCCGTCTCTGGCACCAATGGCACGTTGAAGCGAAATATGGTATAATTTCGTTCCGTTATGTGGAACTACTCAGAGAAGATGATGGACCATTTCCGCAACCCGCGGAACGTTGGCAAAATTGAGAATCCCGACGGGACTGCGACAGTCGGCTCTCTCGCATGCGGCGATGCCCTGCAGTTTCAGTTCAAGCTCGGCCCTGACGGCCGCATTGCGGATGCGAAGTTCCAGACGTTTGGGTGCGCGAGCGCGATTGCTAGCTCGTCCGCGCTGACCGAGATGGTCATAGGGAAGACGCTGGACGAGGCGAAGAAGATCACAAACCAGCAGATAGCCGACTACCTCGGAGGCCTGCCTCCGCAGAAGATGCACTGCTCTGTAATGGGGCGCGAGGCAATGGAGGCCGCAATAAAGAACTACGAGACTGGCGAGAACGCCGACCGCAATCTTGAGGACGAAAAGCTCTGCACGTGCTACAACGTCTCCGAGAACGAGGTGCGGCGCGTCATAACCGAGAACCAGCTCACGACAGTCGAGGAAGTGACGAACTTCACGAAGGCCGGCGGCGGCTGCGGCCGTTGCAAGCCGAAGATACAGGCGATCCTCGATGAAATCAACGGGGGCGGCAAATGAAGATCGGCTTTGACAACGAGAAGTACCTAAAGGAGCAGTCAGATGAGATTCGGCGCCGGGCGGAGAAATACGGGCGGCTCTATCTTGAGTTCGGCGGCAAGTTGATGAATGACTTCCACGCGGCTCGCTGCCTGCCGGGCTACGATCCGAACGTGAAGCTTCGCCTTCTGCAGACGCTGAAGGATCAGGCGGAAGTCATACTGTGCCTTTTCGCGGGCGACATCGAGCGCAAGAAGATGCGCGCCGACTTCGGCATTTCATACGCCGATGACGCGCTGAAGCTCATTGACGATTTGCGCTCCCTTGGTCTGCTCGTGCGTGGCGTTGTGATAACGCGCTTCGGCGACCAGCCTGCCGTAAAGCAGTTCCGTGCCAAGCTCGAACGACGTGGCGTAAGGGTCTACTACCACTACAAGACAGCAGGCTATCCGGCGGACGTAGACACGATTGTGTCCGACCTTGGCTACGGGAGGAACGAGTACGTACAGACCGAGAAGCCGATTGTGGTCGTGACCGCTCCCGGCCCAGGATCCGGCAAGTTCGCGACATGTCTCACTCAGATATACCACGAGTATCGCCGTGGACAGGTTGCGGCCTACGCGAAGTTCGAGTCGTTCCCGGTGTGGAACCTGCCGCTTGACCATCCGCTAAACATCGCATACGAGGCGGCGACGATAGATCTTGACGACAAGAACATGATCGACCCGTACCATCTTGCGGCGTATGGCGTCGAGACTGTCAACTACAACCGTGACGTCGACGCATTCCCTCTTCTCATGGCGATCTGGCAGAAGATGACGAAGGGTGTCTGTCCATACAAGTCGCCTACCGACATGGGCGTGAACCGCATAGGCTTCGGCATCATCGACGACGAAGTGGTGCGGCATGCGTCAAGGCAGGAGGTGATTCGCCGCTTCCTCAGGTACCAGTGCGCGTTCGCGGAGGGTTCCACAGATCGCACTATGGTCGAGCGCGCGAAGTGCCTGATGGACAAGCTTTCGCTCAGGACCGAAGATCGCAACGTCGTCGAGGCTGCGCGACTTGCGGCGGAGAGGGCGCAGATAGAGGGCAAGGGAAAGGCGGGCGGAACAATCGTCTCAGGCGCGGCGATAGAGCTTGCCGACGGGCGCATTGTGACGGGGCGCAACTCAGACGAAATGCACGCCGCCGCCGCTATGGTCATGAATGCTGTGAAGACGCTTGCCGGCATACCCCCGCAGATTCCGCTTATAAGCCCCAACATCATTCATTCCATAGCACACATGAAGCAGGACATCCTTAAGGTGGGCTACACGTCGCTGAATGTGGACGAGGTGCTGATAGGTCTTGCCATTTCCGCGACTACAAACCCTGCGGCGCAGATAGCGATGGAGAAGCTGAACGAGCTTAGGCGCTGCGAAGTGCACATGACGCACATTGTAACGCCTGGCGACGAGGCCGGGCTGAGGCGTCTCGGCTGCCGTTTCACTTCGGATCCGTATTACGCCACAAACGCCCTTTTCACGGGCGAGAAATGAGGAGGCGGCGATGGTTGGCATAATCTGCGCTGCGGCACTTGCGGTGGTTGCGCCGTCAGTAGAGTTGTCTACGGCGAAGGCGACTGCGCGAATATCGCTGGACGGCGCGCGCGTCGTGTCGTTCCGCGTCGGCGGAGACGAGGTCGTGTGGAACACGCGCGTTGCCGGCGAAATCGGGGCGAACTGGAACCATGGCGGCATACCAATTTGCTGGCCGTGGTTTGGCACGTCCGACGGACACGACCCGGCCACGGAGCTGCACGGATTGGTAAAGAACTGCCGCTTCGAGGTGATTTCCACTGTGTCATGCGCCGAGCGCGCACAGGCCGTGCTGCGTCTCAGGTCTGACGAGCGCACGCGCAAGATCTGGCCGCATGACTTTGAGCTTGTGTACGAGGCGACGCTTACCGACACGTTGCGGCTTTCCTTGCGTACCGTCAACACCGGTGTGGATGCGTTCTCGTTCACGGCTGGCTTCCACCCGTATTTCCGTCTCGGCAATCGCAATCTCGCGTACGTCACTGGCACCGATTCGCTCATGTTCTGCGATGCCCGCGTGAAGTCCACTCTCGACGAGACGTGGCGCGGCGACATGAAGTTGACCGCTGCGTGCGACCATGTATTCGACGAGCGTGGCGCATCGGCGGCGCATTCCATTGTGGATCCTTCGCTCGGACGCAGAATCGACATTACGTCGTCGGGCGTCACGAGGCTGGTGGTCTGGGCGCCAGACGACAGCGAGGCCGCAGACGGAACTCCCGGCCCTGGACAGCTTGCCAAGGGCGACAGCGAGCATTTCGTATGCGTCGAGCCTGCCTTCCTATGGGCTGGGCGCGAGATAACGCTGCAGCCAGGCGGACGCCAGCAGTTCGACTTCGAGATATCGGTTTCTCCGCTTAAGTGAGGGAACGCAATGAAGAAACTTGTGCTCAACCGTGAATTCGCCGTGCGACACCTAGGCGTGGCGCTTCTCATGCTCGGCCTTTCCGGATGGTTTGCCTATGATGGATACGTTGCGTATCCGCAGCACGACGAGGCATGGTTCGAGCAGCAGCATCTGCGCAAGGACAACGCCATCCGCCGTCAGCGGGAGTTCATGGTTCTCGCGCTTGTGGCGGCGCTTGTCATCGCTGGACACGTCGGCTTGGTAGCGCGGTTCGACTTTTCGTATGATGACGATGGATTTGCGTGCGGTGACGTGCGGCGTCGTTTTGCAGATGTGAAGAGCATCGACTGGTCGAAATGGGAGAAAAAGGGCATAGTAAAGGCCGATGGGATCGTTCTGGATTCGTGGCACCACACCGGAGTGCGAGAGGTTGCCGAGAAACTTAGGGGAACAGAGAGCCGGAACAAGTCCGGAAGCTAGGAGAATATGGCAAAATACGACAGAGAGGAAGTTCTTGGATTCCACAAGGGTGGCAAGGTGGGCGTACGGCTGCCAAAGCCGCTCAAGACGAAGGATGATCTGTGCCTGGCCTACACGCCAGGCGTTGCGCATGCCGTAAAGGAGATCGCGGCGAATCCGAATGCAATATACGATGTTACGGCTAAGTCCAACCTTGTCGCAGTCGTCTCGGACGGAACGGCGATTCTTGGCCTCGGCGACCTTGGCGCGGCGGCGTCGATTCCGGTCATGGAAGGCAAGGCAGTCCTGTTCAAGGCGTTCGGAGACGTGGATGCGTGGCCTGTGCCGCTCGCATGCTGCAGGCAGGACGGGGCGGACAAGGGCCGCACGGACCCAGAGCGCGTAATTGCCGCGGTCAAGGCGCTCGCGCCGCAATACGGAGGCGTGAATCTTGAGGACATTGCGTCACCCGCGTGCTTTGAGATTGAGGACAGGCTGGATGCCGAACTGGACATACCGGTCTTCCATGACGACCAGTGGGGAACGGCCGTAATTACGCTTGCAGGCGTTCTTAACTTTGCAAAACTTGCGGGGAAGACTCTTGGCGAACTCAAGGTTGTCATGAATGGCGCCGGCGCCGCCGGCATCAGGATATGCGACATGCTCAAGGCCGCAGGCGTCGTGGACGTGACAATGTGCGACACTAAGGGGACGATCCGCCGTGACCGCACGGACCTGAACCCATTCAAGGCGCGACATGCCGTTGAGACAGCGGCGAAGACGCTTAGGGAGGCGCTTGCTGGAGCCGACGTGTTCATAGGCGTGTCAGCCGCGAACGTGCTTTCCGGCGCAGATGTAAAGACGATGGCCGACTTTCCGGCGATATTCGCGATGGCGAATCCCGATCCCGAAGTCAGGCCGGAGGAAGTCTCTGACGCTCTGTCCGGGCGCAGATATGTTATGGTCACGGGTCGTAGCGACTATCCGAACCAGATCAATAACGTTCTTGGGTTCCCGTACCTTTTCCGGGGTGCGCTGGACGTGCGGGCAACGACAATCAACACCGAGATGAAGGTGGCGGCGGCCCATGCTCTCGCTGAACTGGCGCAGAAGCCGGTGACGGACGATGTGAAGGCCCTTTATCCTGGCGAGAACCTTGAGTTCGGAACTGGGTACATCATACCGAAGCCGTTCGACAGACGCCTATTCGTGGCGGTCAGCCACGCCGTGGCCGCCGCCGCCATCAAGACTGGCGTTGCACGTGCGGCGGTTGACCTTGACGAATACCGCCGTGAGCTTGAGCGCCGCAACGCCGTGCGCTAGGGTTCTTGCAAGACATTAAAACATACGAAATAGAGGAATCAATATCAATGAAGAAGTTTCTTAGCGCAAACGAGGCCGTCGCCCACGCCGCGGCGCATGCAGGGTGCGTTGTGGCGAGTGCCTATCCGGGTACGCCGTCGACCGAGATTCTGGAGAACATAGCTAAATTCAAGGACACCGTGCGTTGCGAGTGGGCGGTCAACGAGAAGGTCGCCGTCGAGACTGCGGTTGGCGCATCGATGGCTGGCGCACGTGCGCTGACCGCCATGAAGCATGTCGGGTTGAACGTTGCGATGGATCCGCTCATGACGTTCACATTCGTCGGTCCTCTCGGCGGCTTTGTGCTCGTCTCGGCGGACGATCCGGGAATGCATTCTTCTCAGAACGAACAGGACAACCGCAACCTCGCGAAGTTCGCCAGAGCTCTCCTTCTTGAGCCTTCCGACAGCCAGGAGGCCTACGACTTCACGCTAAAGGCTTTCGAGCTTTCTGAAAAGTATTCTGCTCCCGTGATCTTGCGCCTCACCACGCGCACTAGCCATTCGGCGTCGCTTGTGGACCTTGGAGACTTCAAACCGGTGCCGCATCCGCTGATTCCATACAAGAAGGATATCCGCCGCAACATTCCTGTGCCGGCGTTTGCCCCGACGCAGCGCCTCAACGCACAGAAGCGCACGGAGGCGATGGAGAAAGAGGCCTGTCGCTCCAAGTTCAACAAGGTGGTAAAGCCGATGCGCGGTGTTAATGTCTCCACAAAGGCGAAGGGCCTCGGAATCGTGACGAGCGCCGTCGCGTATCAGTACGTGAAGGAGATTTTCCCCGACTGCGCGATATTGAAGCTTGGCTGGACGAATCCGCTGCCGAAGGCGCTCGTCGAGAAGTTTGCGAAGTCGGTTAAGAGGCTTCTCGTCGTGGAGGAGCTTGATCCGTTTCTGGAGGATCAGATAAAGGCCATGGGCTTGAAGGTTGTAGCCCACAAGACCGAGCTCAACATGTTCGAGCTGAACGCTGACCGTCTGCAGAATCTCAGGCATGAGATACTGGGCGATATGCCGAAGGCCAAAGCGAATAAAACTGACGCGACGTTGCCACGCCGTCCGCCCGTGCTCTGCGCCGGCTGCGGACATCGTGGCGTCTTCTATGTGCTGCACAAGCTTGGCGCCACAGTCACAGGCGACATTGGCTGCTACACTCTGGGCGCGTTTCCTCCGCTCGACGCGATGGATTCCACAATCTGCATGGGCGCGTCAATCGGCAACGCGGCCGGCATGCGGAAGGCTGGCTTGAAGGGCCGTATTTGCGCCGTTCTGGGCGATTCCACGTTCTTCCACAGCGGCATCACGGGCATACTTTCGGCGCACTACAACGGAACGCCGGTCACTACCGTCGTTCTCGACAACCGCATAACGGCGATGACCGGTCATCAGGACAACCCTGGTACGGGCTATACTCTTGCTCGTGACCCGGCGCCGGTTACGGAGATTGCCGACATCGCCAAGGCATGTGGATACAAGAAGGTCGTAAAGGTTTCGGCTGACGATCTCGCCGAGCTTGAGAAGGTGCTCAAGGACGCCATGGACGGCGACGAGGGCGCTCTCATAATCGCCTACGCACCGTGTCGCATAGCAGCGAAGCTCACCAAGGAAGGTCTCTGCGAGACCGATCCCGAGGCCTGCAAGGCGTGTGGCGCGTGCTTCAAGCTCGGCTGCCCTGCGATAACGCGCGGCGATGAGGTTGCTCCGGGGCGTTTCAAGATGAAGATTGACGCATCGCTCTGCGCGGGCTGCAGCCACTGCAGGCAGGTCTGTCGTTTTGGCGCGATAAAGAAAGTAAGGTAGCGCATCAGGATGCACAGGCTGGCATTGCTCATGGCTGCTGTGCTGGCGCTTTTTGCGTCGGTCGGCTGCAGGATCGTCGAGAACGAATTTCCGGCAACATGGCGCAGGCATATGCGGCCAAAAGTCGGCGATGGGAAGGGCACGATCCTCTTGTCGTTCGACGACCGCAACTTCAACGGCTGGAAGGCCGCGATTCCGATCTTCGACAAATATCGCGCACACGCTACGTTCTTTGTGTGCGGCCCCATCAACAAGGACGCTATGTCCGCAATGAAGGTCATGCTTGCGAAAGGCCATTCGGTCGGGCTTCATGGCCTTGGGCACCGCAATGCCGACAAGGCCGTTGCCGACATGGGCGCGGAGATGTACTGGAAAGAGGAGATTGAGCCTCAGCTCAACATCTGCCGGATGATCGGCGTGCCCATCTCGTCGTTCGCGTATCCTAACAACCGACGGACGGACGAAACCGACGCGCTTTTCTTCTCCAAGGGATTCGCGCATCTGCGCGGCTCGACGGGGCTTGTGCCGTATGATCCGAAGGGGCTCAAGCAGGCGGACCGGCGTCCGCTCTCGGAATGCGACGGCGCGTTCTTTCCCGCAAGTGAGATTGCGTCGCATAGGCTGCTGCGCACGAACATGGTTGGCGCAGACTACCACACCGACGCGAATGACCTTGTGCGCTGCATCGAGCGCGCACACGAACGCGACGAGGTCCTTGCGCTGACATCACACGACATAGCCGAGTCGCCGAGCGGCATAGGCATGTCGGTTGCGTTGCTTGAACTTGTGCTTTCGAAAGCTGATGAGCTTGGAATGGCGGTTGTAGGTTACGACGAACTGCCTCGCGATTGATCCATTTGGATTGGTGGTGGGGCAAGGATTCGAACCTTGGAAGGCGTAAGCCAGCAGATTTACAGTCTGCCCTCGTTGACCGCTTGAGTATCCCA
>CACYCL010000148.1 GCA_902772905.1 uncultured bacterium
CGAGTGGTTCGTTGTCCTTGACAAGGCCGTGTCGATGCGCGACTGGAAGAAGGCGCGTTCGTTTGCGAACTGGATAATGCGCCACGCCACGCTTACCGGCGAGAGGTTGGACGCCCGGCGCGCGGCTGACATACTGGCTACGAAGGTTCCGGCGGAGAGTGCAGACTGAGGGAGGATTTGCCATGCAGGAAAAGCTTAAGATATACACTACGGGTGGCAAGGTTCTTCTTGAACTCGACCTTTCGGGCGACCGCAAGGCGAAGATGATTGTCGGAGGCGGGGAGTCTCCTTCATTCGTCGAATCTGTGGACAGCGGAGCGGACGTGATCGGCGCGCTTCTGCCTGACGAAGACGGCTGGACGCTCGCTTCGTCCAAGCCGGACTCGCCGGTAGTCTCAGGCCCAAAAACCGCGCCCGACATGCACCTGGCCGCCGGCGCCGCTTTCTCTCTGGGGCCTTGGGTGTTTCGCATTGAGCGCGACGAAATAGCGGCGGGCGACGTGCTTCTCTGGCGTGTTGGCTCAAGCGCGGTCGTGGCCGATCCTCTTCTTCAGGGCAGGAACATAGTCGCCGCCGTGGGCAACAGGGCGTACGCGGTCAACCCGGCCGTCTCAGGTGCCGAGCTTTGCGAGATATTTCCTACATCCGATGGCGTTGATGTCGTGACCGACGGCAATGCAAGGCTTTCTGTTACGCACGGCATGTTGTTCGCCGTTGGGCAGTTCCAAGCGATGGCGCTCAAGGCGGAAGATGCCGCCCGCGCGGTCAAGAGCGGCTCTCCGTTCGCATGGCCTGCGCGAGGAGTGAGACAGGCGCTCCTGTGTGGGCTTCTCGCAGTGAGCGTGGTTGGCCTCGGAGCGGCTTTCCTTGCGAATGAGTGTACGGAAGTGAAAGCCATGCTTGATGCGCGTCACGGTGCGGAGATGATAGTGCGCGCCCATCGACAGCCGCAGCAGCAGGAGGCTAGGAGCGACGAGGATATATTCATCTACCGTCTCGCGTGCCTGCGCACCATTCCTTCCATACTCAAGGCGGATCGTTCCAGGATAACGGAAGACCTTATCCTCCGCGGTGAGCAGCTTCTGGCCCATGGCCTTGGAACGAACGACAACGCCGTCGTGAACGGCGTCAAGCGCCTCGTCAAGTTCCTCCGAGACGTGGATGCGATTCAGGGCGCGGCGCAAAAGGGCAACTGGGAGAATCTCAAGAAGACGCTCGCCGGAGCCGACCGGGAAATGTTCCTCACGTGCGACGCCGACAAGTTCTACGATGACGCCAACGAGATAAACGAGTTTGTCACGGATGTGCTGCCGAAGTTCCTTGCCGCGTCTGTGAAGCTCGGCGCATATGACTTCGCCGTGACACGGGATAGGCTGAAGGCGCTCTTCGACGACATGAAAGACAATCTGTTCATGTCTGGCGACATAGTGAGGCGCGAGCGCGACCTTGCATACGAACGTTGGGAGACGCTCTCAGCATACGTTCCTGCACGGGACAAGTTCGTCTTCGACGCTGATGCCACCGGCGATGGGCTTGCTTCGACGTGGGCTGACTTGATGGACGTGTTCGATCCCTCCGACGTGTCTTGTGCGCAGATTGTCGCGCATGAACGCGGAATACTGGAGGAAGCACTGGTGAAGAAGGCAGTCGCCGCAGACGATTCGACACTCGTGCGCATCCTTGAGATTGGCGAGGCCGTCGGCGTTGCAGACGAGAAACTGGCCGAATGGCGTGAGCGGGCGCTAGCTGTGCGCAAAGCGATCTCCGAAAAATACCGCGAGCTTTATGCGGAATACCGTCTACGCACGGCCGTGTCGCCGTGTGATCCGGAGACGCTTGCCGTTCTCGACAAAATGGTTTCACTCGGTATGCCGGACAATCAGTTTCACAAGTGGGCGCTCCGCGAGATAGAGCGCATTAAGGATGCAAAGAAGAACGATAGAAACGGCAGGAAGTAGGGAGGTTTGTGTATGATAAAGAAAATAAATATCGCCTTGGCATCGGTGTTTGCCGTGGTACTCCTCGTGAGTGCCGTGAGGGGCATGCTCTCGGACAAGAAGACGGAAACTGGCGAAATGCACGTCGAGAGCACCCCAGTCGCAGAAAAGCCTCCGAAGGTCAATGTGTACTACGTCGGATGGACGAAGTTCGCCAAGGAGAACAGGATATCCAATCGAAACGGCGTTCTCCTCGACCTTATGCGCGCCATATTCCCCGAATCCAAGGCGCACTATCTTGTCGGCAACGCAAAGAAGTTCGCCGACAAGATGGCGGAAGACCCCGCAGCCGTCGTTGTCGGGTTCGGAGACCACCCGGAGCTAAAGTCGTGCCGCCGTGCCCCTACTCCGCTGGCCATGGCTTCGCTGGTGGTGTGCACGCTGCGCAGCAATCCGTGGCGCTTCGATGGCTCGGAATCACTTGACCGGCTCAGGTTGATCGTCAGATCTTCGCTCCTCGACTACGCCGTTTTGCGTGAGCGCGCCGAGCGACATTCTGGCGACTCCGACAAGATGCTCATTGTCGACAGCAGCATGTCGCTCGGCGACATCACCGCGCTCATAGAATCGGGCAAGGCGGATGGCTTTTGTGTCGCCACCGGCGAGTCGTTGCGTGGTTCTCGGGACGTTATGTCCGCGCCGATCCTGCAGCGTTTTAGGATTTCTGAGGTAGTGGCGAACGACCCCGTCTACCTATATGTCTCCAGTGTAAACCCCGCTTTTGCGGATGCCGTGGTTGACGCGTATGAGAGCGGCATCAGGCGCATCGACGCCAGCGGAGAGCGCGCGCGCATTTTCGTGTACTACGACATGACTCCCGAGCCGTTGCCGGCTCGGAGTCGATAGACTTATTCCTTCTGAAGCCACTTGCCGGTGTCGTCCTGATACCATGTGCCGGTGGGTATTTTGCCGCGCATCTTTGCCGCGTAGCGCTTCTGCACTGATTCAAGCGAAGTTCCGTTCGATTTTGCGACCTCGCTGAAGCGCCTCATGCGCTTTGCGTTTTCCTCCGCTATCAACATGCGGTCTTCGTCCGTTGCGCCTTTGCGTTCTTCGAGCATTGCGCGGTTCGTGATGCCGGCAGCCTGGCGGTCCACCATTTCCTTGACGGCCTTGAAGTTGCCCTTGGGCTTTTGGTGGTTCTCGTCGGAGAAGGCCTTGTCCAGGTCCTTGTCAACTTTTAGATTCACGTCCATAGTGATGTGGATGGGCTTGATTTCGCTTTCGGTTTTGACCTGTATGCACCCTGCGGTGCACACGGCCGCAGCTGCGAGTATGATTCTGGCTTTCATTTCTGTTTCTCCTTTTCTTTTATCGCTTGAGCTTCATGCCCGTGTTCACGAGCTGGTCGAGATCGCCTCGGAACGTCACGTCGATGTTCACCGGCACCGTCGTCTCCCTGTGGGTTGCGGAGCCTTCCAGCTTGATTGCGAGCGAAGAGTCGTCCCCGTCGTTGCCGCGCGTGAGCTGCACCTTCAGAATGTTGTAGTCGAGGTCGGCAAGCGCCTTTGACAGGTTGTCTCTCACATCCTCCGAAACACCTCCCATCGCAAGGTTGTCGAGAATCGGCCTGGAGTCTTCGATGCGTACTTTGCCGGTCTCGCCAGGTGTCGAGTAGAGGTATGCATTTTTGAGGTGCAGCTCGCGTCCGTTCCTGAGCGAGAATGGGAGCTTTCCGTGCAGCCGCCCCGAAGCCTGGCCATGAAAGCCCGACACGTGCGAGAGCACTTCGCCCGCATCCACTCCGTCCGCGAATACGGTTGCCCCTGCGCTGAGCTTCTCCGGGTCGAGGAACAGTGAATAGAGCCTCAGCTCGCCGCCGCAGCAGTCGGCGCCCGCTTCGGTGACGAGATAGGAACGTTCGGTGGCGCGGACGCTTGCGAATGCGTTGGACAGCACGAACCCTGCAGCCGACACGGAATCGGCGCGGGGGAACATTGGCGCGATGTCTCTGTGGTTCGCAATGGCGTCAACGCCAAGGCGGAGACGTAGGTTCTTCGTCTCGATAGAAGTTCCGTCCTTTGCCTTGAACGACGCGTCCACGCCTTTGAGGGCGGCTCGTGCCGACCACGCAGGCACGGGGCGTTCCTTCGTGCACGAGCCTTCGGCGTCAAGGGCGAAAGAGCCGCTGAACACAAGATTGGATGCAACGGAAGGCGCAAGACGAGAGAGAACGCCTGAGAGAAGCTGGTCGTCATGTGAGATCGCATGTTCTGATATGGTCGCATTGAAGCGCCAGTCTCTTTTTCCTGCTATTGCAAAGTCAGCATAGAGATGCCAGCCAGTGCCGTCAAGCGCGAGCGATGCGTTGCCGTCCATGCGGACGAGGCCGAAATGCACGTTGGCGATTGCGGTGTAAGGCCAGTCGAGAAGGTGACCCTTCGCGCGTATGCGGAATCCGCTGGAGTCGCCGCGCCGAATGTACAGTCCGATGGATGCGGTCTTCGACTTTGCAATTTCTGCGAGTTTGCCTTTGAGGAGCGAAGAGAGATTGAACTCGATTTCTGGGATTGGCACTATGGTGATAATGAAGGGCATTGACAGAACCAGCAAGACGAGCGCGGCAACGCACACGATAGCCGCTCTAGGCAGCCACCATAGCCTGCGCCTCGACCTTGCCATTGGCTTGTCGATGCTTATCTTCTCTTCTTCCATGCCCAGATATTATACCACAATGCCAGACATGCGGGCGAAGACAATTAACAATGGCTCATGCGAACGTGCGCTCACACGTCGACCGCGCTTTTTGATATACTACGCCAGGATATGAAAAAGCTTTTCGTCATTGACCTCATGCCGTTTCTGTACAGGGGACATTTCGTCTTCCTGAGGAACCCGCGCATTACTTCGAGCGGCATAAACACGTCGGCTCTTCTTGGGTTTGCAAACGGTCTTACAGGAATACTCAAGAAGGAGCGTCCGACGCATGTGGTTCTCGCGATGGATCCCAGCGGGCCGACATTCCGCCACGAGGCGTATCCGCCGTACAAAGCGCAGCGGCAGAAGATGCCAGATGATCTCGCCGCGTCCATACCATACGCATTTGAGCTGGCAGAGGCTCTCAGGATACCTGTCGTTCGCGTGGACGGTTTTGAAGCCGACGACGTAATGGGCACAATCGCGGTGAAAGCCGCTGCGGCGGGATTCGACGTCTACCTTGCAACGCCCGACAAGGATGCCGCGCAGCTCGTGCGTTCCGGCGTGAAGCTCTATCGTCCGTCGCATGCTGGCGATGCTGCTGAAGTATACGACGAAGCGGCTGTATGCGAACACTGGCATCTCCGCGCCCCGAAGCAGATGATAGACTATCTGGCGCTTGCAGGCGACGCAGCGGACAATATCCCTGGCATACGTGGCGTCGGAGAGAAGACGGCGTCGGATCTGCTTTCAAAATATGGCGACGTAGAGGGGGTGATCGCGAACCAGGCGAAGCTTAAAGGCAAGCTGGCCGAAAAGGTGTTCGCCGGGCGAGATGACGCGGCCATGTCGAAATTCCTTGCGACGATTCGCACCGACGTTCCAATCGATCCGGATTTCGACGCCTATAGGCTAGACGGCTTTGATCGTGGCAAGCTCTCCGCGGTGTGCGCCAGGTTTGAACTGCAGCGCCTTTCGAAAGAGCTCCTTGGCGCAGCGCCGGACGGCGGCGAGATTGGTGCTGAGCATGGCAAGGTGGATGCGCCCGAGTTGTCTGAGTCGAGTCTGAAGTCGATTTCCGACGTGCCGCACGAATACTGCCATGTTGACACCGAGGCTGAGGCGCAGAAACTGCTTGCCGAGCTGATGAAGGCTCCGCGCATCGCATTTGACACGGAGACTGCGGCGCGCGAGCCAGGCATGACGGCCACAGACGCCTCCACATGCAGGCTTCTTGGCTTTTCGCTTTCCACGGCAAAGGGAAAGGCTTGGTATGTAGACGGCGGACTTGTGGATGTGTTTCGTCCGCTCTTCGCCGACCCGACGAAGACGTTCATCGGGCATAACGTCAAGTTCGACAGAACCGTGCTGCATCGCTACGGCGTGGGCTTTGCCTCGACTCCGCACGATACGCTTCTCGCGCACTACTGCCTTGACGCTGCGGCTCGACATGGTTTGAAAGACCTTTCCGAGCAGATTCTGGGCTACAGGATGATACGATTCGAGGATGTCGCCGGATCGCAGGAGCGCGGCAAGCCCGAGCCTACTCTCGAAGGCAAGGATGTGGCAAAGGTATGCGACTACGCGGCAGAGGATGCCGATGCAACGCTTCAGCTTGAAGATGTGCTGCGCCCGAGGATTGCGGCGGCAGGTATGCTCCCTGCGTTGGAGGGCGAGGAGGCGCTCGTCAAGGTGCTTTGCGACATGGAACGCACGGGCGTCAGGATCGACACCGGCGCGCTGAAGGCGTATGGGCGCGAGCTTGACCACGAAATCCTTGGCTACAGGCAGTTGATCATGGGCTATGCCGATCCGGGCTTCAATCCTGACTCGCCGAAGCAGCTTGGAGCGCTGCTCTTCGACAGGCTTGGGCTTTCCGGGTCGAAGAAGACGGCGAGTGGACAGTGGGCGACCGATGAGAAGACAATATCGAAGCTGATGGACGCACATCCCATCATACCGGCGATACTGGAATACAGAGCCTGCACGAAGTTGAAGTCTACCTACGTCGACAAGTTGCCGACCTTGATTGACGCCGATTCTCGTGTGCACACTACATACTCGCAGGCGTTCACCGAGACCGGACGCCTGTCGTCAGCGGATCCGAACCTGCAGAACATACCGATTCGCACCGAGCGCGGCAAGCCCATTCGCAGGGCGTTCGTCGCACGAGACGAAGACCATGCAATCGTGTCAGCCGACTACTCGCAGATCGAACTTCGCATAATGGCGGCGATGTCGGGCGACGAGGCAATGCTTGAGGCGTTCCGTCGGGGCGAGGACATTCACAGCGACACGGCTTCGCGTGTGTACGGCGTCATGCCTGCGTTCGTTACGCCGGAGCAGCGGTCGAAGTGCAAGATGGTCAACTTCGGCATCATCTACGGCATATCGGCGTTCGGCCTTTCGCAGAGGCTCAAGGTGCCCCGTCGTGAAGCGTCGGATTTGATCGAGACCTACTTCAAGCTGTATCCGAAGGTGAAGAACTTTATGGCGGACGCCATTGCCAAGGCACGCGAGAAGGGCTATGCAGAAACGGTGCTTGGACGCAGGCGCACGCTCAGGGACATAAATTCGCGCAACGCGACGGCGCGTCAGGCCGCCGAGCGCGATGCAATCAACACGCCTATACAGGGCAGTGCTGCCGACCTCATAAAGATTGCGATGGTCAGGGTGGCCCGCGCGATAAAGGCGTCAAACCTGCGTGCCGAGATGGTGCTTCAGATTCATGATGAACTTGTCTTTGACGTGCCGAAGAGCGAAGTGGAGGCCGTAAAGGAAATTGCCAGGCGCGAGATGACGTCGGCATACGATTTCGGCGTTCCGCTCGATGTCGGCATCGGCGTAGGCCCGAACTGGCTAGAGGCTCATTGAGGATGAGGACTGTTTGACGTGAAAGACAAAGGAGCCATCGAAATTCTCTTGGCTGACGACGAACGTGTGTTTCGCACCGGGTTGAAGGCATTGCTGCTTTCGGAGGGCTTTGCCGTGCGTTCCGCCCGTGACGGCGACGAGGCCGTGCGCAAGTTTGCCGAGAGCCGTCCCGACATTGTGGTTGTAGACGTCATGATGCCGAAGATGAACGGCTTCAAGGCCTGCGAGGAGATGCGCAGGATAGACCGCTGCGTTCCTGTTGTGTTCTTGACGGCGAAAGACGCCGAGTCGGATCAGGTGCGTGCGCTTGGATTGGGCGCTGACGACTACATATCCAAGTCTGCGCCCGAGGCGCTACTTCTGGCGCGCATACGCCGCGCCGTGGAGCGCTCGCGCGAATTTGCGGCGCATGCCGACGGCTCTGCGCCGAGCGTAGTGCACCTTGGCCGCACTGTCGTGAACATTGCGACTCGCGAAGTCTCGATGAACGGCAATGTCTTCAGCCGACTCACAGGCACGGAATCTGACATTTTCCGCACTCTCGCGTCCGCGCGCGGGAAGCGCCTTTCCACAGACGAGTTGATTTCCGCTCTGCGCGGCCAAGGCTTTGCCTGCGAAGACACGATGCTTTACGTGCACGTGTCAAATTTACGGCGCAAGCTTGGCCCGGCAGCATCGCGGCTTTCAAGCTCGCGCGGCGCGGGCTACTGCCTCTCGGTATAAGTCGAGTCGGCTGTCATCTCGCCAGACGCAGCAGGACACCGCCGCCGCGCTGTAGCGTGAGGTCGAATTCTTTGCCGACTGGCGACCATGTGCCGGCGAGTGCATCGAACCTCTCGGCGGCCTTCGGCGCCTTGGCATGGATCGTGCGCTCCTTGCGGTAGTCGCAGTTCACGACCATGAGATGCGTGGGCTTGCCGGGTGTGTCGAAGCGCGTCACGAGCGTCGTGTCGGTGAGTTCCTGAAGCGGCTGAAGCTCTGCAAACGGCGTTTCGGGCGATATCTTGAGGAGCGCCTGGTCGCCGTATGGCGTTGTGCCAGGCGCGTGAAGCCCCTGAAAGTATGCGCCGGTGAAATCGAGAGTCGAAAGCACCGATGAGATTGCGATGAACTCGCGGTTGATTGTCTTCAGCGCCTCGTACTTCTCGCCGGTTTTGCCGTCGAGCGTGGCTATCGTGCCCTCATGTCCTCGGCGGCAATAGACGTAGTAGTAGAGTCCGTGCGCACCATAAGCCGCTGTAGAGTAGACGAGATAGCGCATGTCGTCCACAGCCGGAATTCGTGGTGACTTCGGGGATGCGAGGCTGCCCGGACGCCACGTGCAGGCTTGGAGCCCGTTCCAGAACATCACCTTTCGCGCGCTCGCGCTCTGGCGGATTATGCCGAGGTTCAGGAAGTAGTTTGGTGCATCGCCGTTGTTTTTGAACTGATAGTGGTCGTATGTGATGAACTCGGGCTGGTAGATTTCTCCGAAGAGCCGCACATGCTCCCAGTATGCGCGGATGATCTCGCCCTCTACGCCGAGCTGCTTGTTGTTTGCGTATGTCGGAAGCAGGTTGAACCAGCAGGCATGATCTGGATCTAGCTCGTGAATATACTCCTTCACTCGTGCAAGCGAGGGGAAGAGCTCGGCCGCAGCCTCGTCGTAATGCTCGTAGATGTAGAGCGCAGGGTGGTTTTTCACGCGGTTTATACGCTCGGTGAGTTTCGCCTTCTGCACAGGGTCGTCAAGGTTTACCTTGGCCCACTCGGTAGTCGGGTCCACGCTGTAAATCGCCCTAAGGCCGTGCTTAGCCGCCACGTCCAGCTCTTCGGGGGAGCTAGCCCAGACAGTGTTGAAGTTGCCGTCTTTAAGTTGCTTCGCCCAAGTGTCGTTAAGCGGCGTCTGCGCCTGCCCAGGACAGCCTGGGCCAAACCAATACGTAACTACCGGTTCGCCTGGATTCCACGCTGCCTGCGCCGCCGCCGCAAGGCAGATCGACGCCACCACTGTCATTTTCTTGTTCATAGCTGTTTGCCTTTATTTACCGTGATTGCATGTACGCAGTATATCAAATTCTGACATGTGTGTGCAAGCGATTGCGGCGTTCACGGGAAATCTGCCGACCTCCCGAGCGCTTTGGCTATGCTGGCCACGTTGTTTCCGCAGCTGAGCATGAACTCGATGCGGTTCCTTTCGTCTTGGCCCATGTGTTTCATGGTCTTGCTCCCTTCTGTGTTCCGGCATCGACCGGCGGCACCCGCCGCCGAATCTGTCCGTATGCGGAAAGGATACATGAAACCTTGTCCAAAAGTAAA
>CACYCL010000149.1 GCA_902772905.1 uncultured bacterium
CTGAAGTGGTACGAGCCGGTGAGCGAGGAACAGTTGGCATGGATAAAGGATACAGCCAGAAAGGAAGGGATAAGCCTTCCAATGCTAGAAGAAACGCTCCAACATATAGTCAAAGACGGGAAAGACTATGGAGCATACGACAAAGGCGAAGACATATACGATGCGCTGACACAAGACCTCGGCTCGCCGCAGGCGGCCAGCGAGTTTCTTGCGCGGGCGGGCATCGACGGGGTGAAGTACCCGGTGGACTCCTACGGCGGCAAGGGCGTGAAGGACGGCGACGTGGCGGGCTGGAACTATGTGAGTTTCCGCGACGACAACATCCGCGTGGACCACAAGTGGACCGACGGGCAGCTAAGGTTCTCGAGGAAGGGATCGCAGACTGGACAGGAGTACACCTACGCCGCGCTGACAGCTAGGCCTGATATGCCGGTTGCGCAGATAGAGCCGGACAAGTTCAAGAACTACAAGTCTGACGAGCAGCGTGTGAGAGACGCGAAGGACAGCGTTCTCGCGGCTGGAGGACGGCGCACAGACGGTGCGGTTGTCATCAAGATGGATGGCTCGGAGGTCGTCGTCAGAGCGCGCGGAATAAAACATCGTGGCGGAAAGCCTAATCGTGAGAACGATATGCTTTACCCAGTGCTGGGCCCTGTGCTGAAGAACGCGATACCGATCAACGAACTTGCCCCGCGTCCGGAAGAGCAGGGCATCAAGAAGAATGGCAAGCCCGGCAGGGATCACAACGTCAAAAACACTTTTGTATTTCTGGGAGCGTTTGGCTATGGGCATGAAATCTGCCCGGTGAGAATTCAAGTTGTCCAGAAGAAGAAAGAACGTTCGGTAGAATCAATAGATCTGCTGAAATCGTTGAACACAAAAATAGGTGAGACTTGGTCGCCGGCCGCGGCCGACTTGACGTCTCAAGGGCGCCTTAGGGTCTCACCGCAAATAAGTATAGCAAATCTTATCGGCATCGCGCAACCCCTGCACCCGCAGATTTTCAGCGCGGACGTAGCAGCAAGCCTCAATGTTCCATACCAAGGCAACGAGACTAACGCACGATTTTCCCGCGGCGGGAGCGGGCTGAAGCCGCCGGAGGCTGAGCTTGTGAAGACGACGCGCGTCGCCGACGATGCAGGCGCAGGCGAGCAGACGCCGGGCGCGATCGCGGCGAGCCGCGAGCTGAGCCGCCAGGGCGCGGTGCCGCTCACGACGAAGGGCACGCGGTACGTCTCGCTGCCGCTCAGCGAGATGAATGCCCTGGCGCGGTACCTTACCGGGCACGCGATGCCCGGCGAGATGGCAAGCGGGCGCAAGATCGGCGCGGCGGGCAAGGCGTCGATGAAGGAGCGGAAGCTTGTTATTGCGGCCGACGTGCTGGGAACAATCGACAAGAGCGACATGGCGGCGGAGAAGGCGACGCTCAAGCAGCACGGATATTTTGCGCACGAAGACGCGCAGTGGGCGGCGAACCACTCGAAGGAAGAGCTACGCGCGGAGCGCGAGCGCAGCGACGCGGCGCTGTCGTCGAGGCTGGAGGCGCTGGCCGACAGGCGGGCGAAAGGCAAGGAGCCGGGCGGCCAGACGGCGGCGACGAGGGTTTACGCCGACCAGCTGGCGAAGATCGTGATGGCGATGCCGCATGGGCAGCCGGGCGTTCTCGGCGCGATGCAGACGGTTGCGGGCGCGCTCGAGAAGCGCGTAAGGGACAATGAGGCGGAGGCGGAGGCGTTTTTGGACTGGATGGAGGGCGGGCTAAAGCCCGCCGCGCCGAGAAGCGCGCAGGAACGGAAGGCCGAGATGTTTGCGGCGTTTCTGATGATGCCCAAGGAAATGGAGACGCGGGCCAAGGGATGGTACGACGCGATACGCTCGACGATTGCGGCGGACAAGAAACTGGTGGCGGCGTTTCGCGAAATGACCGTAAGGATGATGACCGAGCAGGGCTACGGGCACTTGCAGGCGGAAATCATGCGGGCGCAGGACGCGCAGACAGAAGCGGCGCTCAAGAAGCTGAACGCAGAGGCGAACGAGCCCATTGCGGCGGGCGACTGGCGCGCCCGGGCAACGGAGGCGGTTGTATTGAGCTGCGACGACAGGATGGGCGCGGCGATGGTGAGGGTAGATGCGGCGACGCGCAACTACCTGCACGCGCAGAAGCTTCTCATGAACCAGGCGAAGACGGCGGCAGAGCGCGCGGCGATAAAGCAGCAGACCGACATCTTCATAGGCGAGATTGCGCAGGCGAAGAACCAGGTGGAGCTGAGCCGCACGGCGTGGGAGCGCGGACACAACAACGCAGACGCGCGGTATCTGTGGCGCGTTGTGGACATTTTGAACGAAGCGACCGTGCGCGACGGGCTGAAGACGGCGGACATTTCGCTGTACATGGACATGCAGCGCGTGATCGAGACGAAAGGGCTTTCTGGTTCGCGCGGCATGTCGGCGCGCCAGGCGCAGATAATCCTGGACACGATGAAGAAGCGGCTCGGAGGCGACTACGCGCGGATCGAGGCGTTTGCGCAAAAGTTCCATGCGATACACGAACAGGAGCTGCTGAACGACCCGGCGCTCGAGCGCGTGATCGGGAAGGGCGCGGTGGAGTACTGGAAGAGCCAGACGCACTACGTGACGACGAAGCGGCAGTTCTCTCCGGAGGAGCTTGCGGAGATCGAGGCGGCGAGGCGCAGTATGGCGCAAGGCGCAACGGGCATGCGCACAGACACGGTTATCGGCCAGATGTACAAGTACGCGGGCCGTCCGGACGCGACTGCGAAACTGAAGGGAAGTTTCGCCGACAAGCAGGAGGTAATGAGCGCGACTCTGGAGAAGGTCGCGGCAATAAAGAAGTGGGTGCGCAAGAACGATTACGTCATCGAGCTGAGGGATCTGCTCGTGAAGGCGAACGTCGAGGGCGTGCACGATTTCGCCGCGGGCAAGCGCGAGCTCAAGGACAACATGCGGTATGGTTCCATAAGCTACATGGAGAACGGGCAGAAGCGC
>CACYCL010000150.1 GCA_902772905.1 uncultured bacterium
CGGGAGTAGCCGCAAGGCCAATGGAGGGTGCTGCGCCAGCTGTCGGCGCAAGGCCTGTGTTGGCGGCGATGCCTATTGCCGAGCCGAGCATAATCGCAGAGCCAGTTGTTGTAAAATCTGCGATGAAATTACCGGATGTCGAGGTTCAGAATGCGCCAGAAATGATTATGTTGCATGCGGCTCCGATTTCTGATTTTGTTCTGCCTGCACCCGCCGCTCCTGCCATGCCAGAGTCTGTTCAGCAGCTTGCAGCATCGACGGCTCGCACAGAGACTATTGTGGAAACAGTCAACCAGATTGTCGAAACAGTTGTCGATGAGATATCTGTTTCGTCAACACTTGCCACTGGAAATGACGAGATTAAAATCACGCTTCGCCCCACGGTCCTGGATGGTTCTACCATCAAGTTGTCTGCCAAGGATGGAGAGCTGACCGTTGCAGTCATACCAGCGACGCTGGAATCCGCCAGTGTCGCAGCTGCCGCGCTGCTGCGGCTAGAATATGCGCTCGCGGCGCATGCTCCGGCGTTCAATCATGTTGCAGTCGTTCTTCATTCCGCGAAGAAAGGTAAACCCGATGAAACCGCTTGAAATCATTTCTGCTCTTCCTAAATGGGCTGATGCTGCAGCAGAAGTCATTCTTGACTCGTCTGCTTTTGCAATGCCTTGTCGCGTAGGCGATGAAACAACGGTGCTTCGTCATGCAAAGACCTTGCCAGCCGAATCTGAGATGCTTGCGCTTTCGGTTTCATTTGGTGATGAACCGCATACGCTTTGCATTTCGCGTTCGACGCGCCTGCCAGAACTTGGCAAGCTTTGGGACAACCGATCAGATGTGCCCGAACCAATTCTGCTCGCCATCGTAGAGCGTGAATGTGGACCGCTGCTGCAGATGCTGGAGAATGCGGTGCGCAGGCAACTGCGTCTGACAGGTCTTGGCGCAGTATCTGATGCTCCTAAACTCTTCCTTGAACTTGCCGACGGGTCTCTTGTCTTCGCTATCACGCGAAGTGTTTCGGTAGTATCCGCGTTTGGTGCATTGCGTAATCTCGACATTGCCAATGACGAGATTCGTTCGCAGATGCTACATTCCGAATGCGAATATGCGGCTTTTGCTGCGAATGACGCGGATTTCGCCTCGCTTGCGCCTGGGGATGCAGTGCTTTTGCCGGAAATCGGCACAGTTGCGCCGAGACTTGTGGTTGATGGACGGTTTGTGCTTGATGCGAACGGCGTTGCGTTGTATGTGGAAGATTCGCTTGCGCATGTTCATGCGGCGGTGCCCCGCGACATCTCTCTCGGAGAGGTGCTTGACGCGATTGATGCTCCGTTGTCTTTGCCTGTTGCCGGATTGGGCGCGCCGCTTAACCTCGTAAAAGGCGGACGAGTGTTCGCAAGCGGACGCCTTGATAGAATTGCCGACCAGCTCGCTTTTGTCGTCGAGTCAACTTGACCTATAACATTCCCAACTGCACAACAGCCATGTTCCAGACTAATCCATTTTCGTTGATCGTCCTTTTCGTAGGACTCTCTTTGCTTCCCTTTGTGGCAATGGTCGCTACTTCGTACCTTAAGATCGTTGTCGTGATGTCGCTCATTCGCAATGCGCTTGGCATACAGTCCATTCCGCCGAACATGGTGATGAATGCGCTTGCGATGATTCTCTCGTTCTACATCATGGCTCCGGTTGCGTCTGAGGCCTGGGAGGTTGCAAAGACGGAGCAGGCGAAGGTTGCAGCCGTCCAGCAGACGGGTGCACAACGCTCGCAGTCGACCAATGGTCAGGCAGCTGTTCAATCGAACTCGCTTTTTGAGCCCGTTGCAATGGAGAAGGCAGCCGAGCCGTTCCGCAGGTTTCTCTCCGAGCACACATCGGCACGGGAGCGTGCGTTCTTCATAAGCACGGCCGAGACATTGTGGGGCAAGGAAGGCAAGCCGGCGGTGGTTGACCCGGAGAGCTTCTACATTCTTCTGCCGTCATTCTGCGTGTCCGAGCTGACAAAGGCGTTCCAGATCGGCTTTCTGGTCTATCTGCCGTTCATAGCGATTGACATAATTGTGTCCAACATTCTGCTTGCGATGGGCATGATGATGGTCTCGCCGGTGACGATTTCACTGCCGTTCAAGCTGCTGCTATTTGTGATGGTCAACGGCTGGACGTTGCTCATACAAGGGCTCGTGAGGGGGTACGCCGTATGAGCCAGGCGCAGATACTCGACTATGCCAAGATGTGCCTTATCTTGGTGCTGCGCCTCTCGCTGATCCCGATTGCGGTAGCGACGGTGATTGGCATAATCGTGTCGCTTCTTCAGGCGCTGACGCAGATTCAGGAGCAGACGCTGGGCTTTGCCGTCAAACTGATAGCTATATCCCTTACGCTCCTCGTCTGCGCCTCGTGGATGGGGTCGTCGCTGCTCCTGTACACCCAGGACATCTTCTCCCACTTCGCGCTGCTGAGGTAGTAGTTCGTGCCATATGTCGAATTCCATAGGTGGATACTTGCGGCGGTGCTCGCGATGGCGAGAGTCGGCGGAGCTTGCGCCATTTGTCCGGCTTTGGCGGAGTCGATGATCCCCGGCCTCGCGCGTCGCGTTGCCGCACTGGGGTTTGCGTTTCTTGTTATTCCGCTTGTTCATGCGGAGATGCCTCCAGGCGAGCCGAATATCTGGATGTTTTCGGTGTCGGCTTTTCGGGAGGCGCTTATCGGGTTCTTCATAGGGTTCTTCGCGTCGGTTCCATTCTGGGTGGCGGAGAACGTCGGCAACTTCATAGACAACCAGCGAGGTGCGACGATGGGCGAGGTGTACTCGCCTCTTTCCGGAGCGCAGGTCTCTACGACGGGCGTGTTCTTCACGCAGGTCGTATCTACAATCTTCTTCACGTCCGGCGCGATATTCATCTTCCTTGGGGCGATCTACAAGAGTTACGCGATCTGGCCGGTTTTTGGCAGCGCATTGTCGTTCACGTCAGATGCTCCCGTTCAGATTCTGGCTGCGCTTGACGAGATGCTCCGCACGACGGTGGTAATTTCGGCGCCGGTCATCATTGTAATGTTCCTCGCGACTATCGGTCTTGGTCTCGTTAATCGCACGGCGCCCCAGCTCAACGTGTTCTTCCTTTCGATGCCGGTCAAATCCGCGCTTGGCATTGCTATGCTGATCATCTATCTTCCTTTCATCATGGACATGCTCATGTACACGAAGGACGGCGCGATTCTGGGGCCTGTCAGGAAACTGCTGACGGGAGGGTGACATGAGACGTGAGACTATAGACGTGCAGGAAGTTGGCGCGAGACGCGAGACGTTGGACGCGTCTCAAGTCTCTAGTCTCTCGTCTCATCCCCTCGTCTCGTGTCTAACGTCTCACGTCCATCCTCATCTCCCCACCCGGCTAAAGGAACCCTCCCATGGCTGAGTCGTCTGGCGAGAAGACCGAGATGCCTACCCAGAAGAAGCTGCGCGATGCGCGGCAGAAGGGTCAGGTGTGCACTTCAAAGGACATCGTCTCTACTGCTATTCTAATTGTCCTCTTTGCGCTTCTGGGCTGGATGGGCATTGCGCTCGTTGATGACGGGTCGATGCTTCTTTCATATGTCGGCGAACGACTCGGCGGCGACCCGTTTGCGGCGACGCAGCCCGCTATGGGCATAGCTGCGTTCGTAATCTGCAAGCACTCGTTTCTGTTCGTGCTCGTCGCTGCGGTAATAGGCATTGCCGCCAATACTGCGCAGATCGGCTTTCTATTCACATTTGAGCCGATCATTCCCAAGCTTGAGAAGCTGAATCCCGTCGAGGGCGCGAAGAAGATCTTCTCGATGAAGAACCTCTTTGAGTTCCTCAAGAACGTCGTCAAGGTGTGCTTCCTCAGCTATCTTCTCTACAAAATCATCTGGGCGAGCGTGCCGGAGCTCCTGACGATGTGCTACGGCACGATAGACGACATCTTCCCGTGCCTGAAGGTGATGCTCAAGCGCCTGGCGGTCTACACCGCGTTCGGCTATATCGTCATAGCCATCGTAGACCGGCTTTTCCAGGGGCGCAACTTCACGAAGCAGATGATGATGACCAAGGACGAGGTAAAGCGCGAATACAAGGAGATGGAGGGTTCAGCCGAGATCAAGCAGGCTCAGCGTCAGTTCCGTGATGAAATACTCAATGGGCCAGACCCAGTCAAGGCGACGAAAAAGGCGAATGTTGTCGTCACAAACCCAACGCACCTTGCCGTTGGCGTTCGCTACGATGCGGAAGAGGCTCCGTTGCCGAGAATATGCGTCATGGGGGCAGACCGCGTGGCAAAGATAATCCGCGAGACGGCTCTTGCCGAGGGAATACCAATCATAGAGGATGTGCCCCTTGCTCGTTCGCTTTATGCCAAAGGCAAGGTCGAGGACTTAATTCCAGAAGATTTCCTCGAACCTGTTGCGGAGATTCTGAAGTGGGCAAAGCAGTTGAAAGACGCTCGTAGGGAAGAAGATGAGTTGGATAGCGTTTCCTTGGAGGATCTATGAACATAGAAGAACTCTACAAATCCATTGCGCCAAAGCTGACAAACTGGCTTGTTTCCAGTGGCAGCGACTACCATGCGGCGTGTGACATTGTGCAGAATGTGTTCCTGAAGATATGGAAGATGCGTGACGATTTGCGTGGAGATGTGTCGACAGTTTCCGGGTTGGCCTTCACAATCGCCCGAAATCTGCGCAAGAACGTTATCCGCGATGATGCTCGCATATCCCTCGTTGACGAGATCAAGGATGAGGATGCTGGAGCGGTCGATCCGGCCTCTTTGCCATCCGACGCCGCCTACCTTCGCAAACGCCTGTCCGAGGCGTTCGCGAAGCTGCCGCCCGTCCTGCGCGACGCCTATACGCTCTTTCAAGTTGCGGAGCTGTCAATCCATGAGATCGCCGTCCAGACAGGGGTTACGGAAAACCTTGTCAAGGTGCGCATATTTCGTGCAAAGCAGAAGCTCCGAGAAATCCTTGCAGACCTCAATTTGGCCTCATGACAGGAAACCGGCAAGTGCCTATTCCAGAGTGCCGCGAAGGTCTTCGTTTTTGGTATAATTCACGCATGGACATGATAGAGACGCTTGGCGGGGCCGGGATAATACCGGTAATAGTTATAGAGAACGAGGCCGATGCCGTTCCTCTGGCACGTGCGCTGGTGGATGGCGGGCTGCCGGTGTTGGAGGTGACATTTCGCACAAAGGCTGCGGCTGCGGCAATTGCAGCGATTCGACGCGAAGTGCCAGAGGCCGTCGTTGGCGCTGGCACGGTGCTGACGTTAGGACAACTGCATGCCGCGCAAAGTGCCGGAGCCGTGTTCGGCGTCGCGCCAGGCTTTGACCCATTGATTGTTGAAGCGGCTAAAGATGTGGGTTTCCAGTTCTGCCCAGGTGTTGCCACGGCGAGCGAGCTTTCGCAGGCTCTCTCGTCTGGATGCAAGATGGTCAAGTTCTTTCCGGCGGAAGCTGCCGGCGGAGTGAAGATGATAAAGAACCTGTTGGGGGCTTTCCGTTTCACGGGCATAAAGTTCATGCCAACTGGCGGGGTCAATCTCTCTAACGTTGCCGACTACCTGGCGGTTCCTGAGATTGCCTGTTGTGGAGGAACGTGGATCGTGCCCAGGGACGCTCTCGCTGCAGGCGATTGGGCTTCAATAAAAAAACTGGCAGCCGAAGCTTCCGCGCTTGTCAGGGGGCTTCGTTCAGAAAGGTAGTCTTAAGGTCGCAGGTTTTGGTATAATACGCACGTCATGGCAGAGAAAATCAGTTTTGAGGCGCCGCGTGGAATGCGCGACTTCTATCCAGAGGACATGGTCTGGCGCAATCGCGTCTTCGATGCGTTCCGTGCGGCTGGCGCTGCGGCGGGCTTTGAGCCTTACGACGCATGCGTAGTCGAAAGTTATGAACTGCTTGCACGCAAGGCGGGCGAAGAGGTCGGCGAACAGATTTACCACTTCCTCGACAAGTCGGACCGCCATCTCGCCCTGCGAGCCGAGATGACTCCTACGCTGGCGCGCATGGTCGCCCAGCGGCAGAAGGAGCTTTCCTTCCCGCTGAAGTGGACGACTATCGCGCAGTGCTTCCGCTATGAACGCATGACAAAGGGCCGCAAGCGCGAACACTACCAGTGGAATGTGGACATTATCGGCGAGGAATCGATACTTGCAGAGGCAGAGGTCATTGGCGCGGCGGTGGATGCTCTGAGGCGCATGGGGCTTTCGACATGCGATTTCAAGGTGCATGTCTCATCGAGACGCTTTCTAGGCGAATTGCTCGCCTCCAGCGGCATACCGGCAGATCGACATGCGCAGGTGTTCCTTGCGCTGGACAAGCGAGGCAAGATGCCAGATGCCGAGATTGCAGCCATGCTGAAGGATGGTGGGCTCTCCGATGGAGAGGTAGAGGCAACATTCAGGATAATGGAGACGAAAGACTTTGCAGGCTGCGCCGAGCTTGTGGAGCTGTTCAGTCTCGCCGAGCTGGCAGGATTCGCCGATGCGCTCCAGTTTGACATCTCGGTCATACGCGGCTTGAGCTACTACACTGGCATTGTCTTTGAGTGCTTTGACACAGCTGGGGAATTCCGCGCTATTTTCGGCGGCGGACGCTACGACAACCTTTTAACCACGATAGGCGGCGAGCCGGCGACAGCTGTTGGCCTTGGCTTTGGCGATGTGGTGGTGACGGAATTGCTGAAGACCCGACTAGGCGAGGATGCTGCGCGCGTGAAAAAGGGCATAGCAGTCGGTTTCATGTTCCCCGAGCAGCGTGATGCGGCGGTCAAGCTCGCGGCGCAACTTCGCGCTGCTGGCGAGTGCGTGAATCTTTCGCTCAGAGCGCAGAAGCCAAAGAAGTTCTTCTCGCATGCTGACCAGGGGGGTGCTGCAAAGGCTGTCTTCATCGGCCCTGACGATGTTGAGAAGGGCGTTGCTCGCATGAAGAATCTTGAGACGCGCATAGAGGATGAGCTGTGCCTCAGCTGACGCACCAAATCAGGACTAGCCTTGCTGTTGGGTTTCCCAAAGGTGAGCTTTGCGAGCGTTTCGAGCCGTTCGTCGGGCGCGAACACCGCGACATAGAGTCTGTCGACGAGTTCCCGTTTGAGGATTCGCAGTTTGAAATAGTGATGGTGCACGGCTCGTGCGTCAATGCGAAGACTGTCAAGGAGGCGCATCGGGTTCTTCGCCCGGCAGGGAATCTCCTGTTTGTCGTAAACGAGAAGTTTGGCTCGCAAGACGGCTTTGCCCTGCCCGACATATACAAGATTGTCCGGGAGGGGTTCAATATCACGGAGGTGGAGCGTCCGCCGTGGTGGCTTTTCGGCCTTCGCGGGCGAACGATATCCATATGCGCCCAGAAAAAGAACTGGCGCAGCCATACAAACACCTATCGGCCCTACGTATGATGCTAGCCGCGCTATCGCTTCTTTTCGCTATGACATCCGCCGATGCCGTAGCGGTCCTGCTCAACTCTCCGAGTGCTTGCAGTGTTCGCACGTACGAGGTTGCAATGGAAACAGTGAAAAAGGAGGCGGCCGCCGGCAAGCCGCTTCAGCAGTTCGTGATTGGCGTAACGACCGACGACAAAGCTCTGGCCAAGCGCTACATTGAGGCGTCACGTGGCAGGATACGCTACTTGGCGGCGCATAAGAACAACCCGCTTGCGTGGTATCTGCTGTCTTTGGAGGCGAACGACCTGAAGCTCTTGCGCAAGGCTGCCGCTGGCGGCAATGTGCAGGCGTTGAACGCGCTTGGCACACTTGCCACTTCAGAGGCGTTCGACAAGAAGAACGGTGTTTCTACAAATCGCATCGAGACGATACTGAAGAAAAGCTTTGATTATTTTCGCAAGGCGGCCATGCAGCGAGATTCCAACGGATTCATAAATCTTGGCACATGTTATCTTCGCGGCTTTGGTTGCCAGCAAGACATGGCGCTTGCCTTTGAATGCTTCAAGTCTGCCGCAGAGGCCGGCCACCCCGAAGGAATGGACAATGTCTCGGCCTGCTACCAGTTCGGGCATGGAGTGGCGCCCAACGCAGAGCAGTCGTTGTTCTGGGCGATGCGAGGTAGAGCTGCGCGTGGAGACGCTGCTGCTGCGAAGTGGCTGAGAGAGCGCAAATGAGAGGCTCTGATGGGAAAATGCGGATTTTGATGATAGGAGATGTGGTTGGTGGCCCTGGACGACGGATCCTCAGGCACGAGTTGGCGAGGATTCGCGCTGAACTAAACATTTCCGCCGTGATTGTGAACGCGGAGAACTGCGCAGCCGGTTCTGGCATCACCGCTGCACTGGCGAAGGAGATATTTGAGACTGGCGTTGACGCAATAACGCTTGGTGACCATACGTGGGGACAAAAGGAGTTCGTCGGTCAGATAGGCTTGGTCGAGAACCTCGTTCGCCCGGCGAATTTCCCATCCGAGTGCCCTGGTCGCGGCTGGTGCCTTGTTACTCTTCCGACGCTTCGGTTTGCTGTTGTGAACATCCAAGGTCGGGTGTTCATGCAGAGTGTAGATTGTCCGTTCAAGACTGTTGACCGTGTGCTTGCTGAAATCCCCAAAGACGTTCCTGTGTTTGTTGATTTCCACTGCGAGGCAACTAGCGAGAAGATTACGTTCGCGCACTATGTGGACGGACGTGTGACGGCTGTCGTGGGGACGCACACTCACGTTCAGACGTCGGATGCTCGACTTCTGCCGAAAGGCACTGCCTATATCACCGACCTGGGAATGGCAGGGCCGTACATCTCGTCTATAGGCCGAGATCTTGCGCCTGTGACGAAGAGGTTCGTGACTGGCATCCCTGCGCGTTTCGAGGTGGCAACGGGACCAAGTACGCTTGAAGGCGCGATTATCGATTTTGATCCAGTCACGAGGAAGGCTTCTTCGATAGAGGCGTTCCGCTTGCGCGAGCCGCAGGATGTTGTTGAGGCATGAGCGAAGACCTTGCCAGACTGCTGCGCTCCTGCGCAGACAAGTACGAGACGGCTGAGTTTCTAGACGGCGACCCGTCGCAGTTCATGCACCGCGCAAATGGCGAGGCGAACATCGAGGCAACCGCGTTTGTGTCCTCATGTCTGAGCTTTGGCGCTAGAAGCCAGTTTCTCCGTCGCATACAGTGGCTCATCGACCGCGCTGGTGGTGACATGGATGCATGGATAAGGACAGGAGCGTTTGAGCGTGATGTTCCGCCCGATTCATCCAAGTGCTTCTATAGATTTTTCACGTATGCCACGATGAATGCATTCTTTCGGGAGTACAAAAGCCTTATGTCCGAGCATTGCACGCTTGGCGACTTTGTGCGCAAGAATTGTGATGGGGACGCAGTGAAGGCGGTTGCGGCGATATGCTCGCGCTTTGGGGCTTGTGCAGACTCGCCTGTCGTGCCATGCGATGTGCGTTCTGCGTGTAAACGAGTCTGCATGTTCCTACGTTGGATGGTGCGCGATGGTTCGCCAGTGGATGTGGGGCTTTGGGCTGACTTCATCGACAAGCGTACGCTCGTTGTGCCGCTTGACACGCATGTCGTGCAGGAGGCGTGTCGCCTTGGGCTGCTGAAGAGCCGTTCTGCGTCTATGTCTGCAGCGAAGCGACTCACTGCTGCGCTTGCCAATGTGTTTCCCGACGATCCGTGTCGTGGTGATTTCGCGCTCTTTGGCATTGGCGTGGACGAATCCATGCACGCTTAGGCTTACTTGTCCCTTGAGCCTAAATTCACGGCTGAATTTCAAATGGCGCAATTCACCGATAGTCGATTGAAAATAGGTACAGTAGGTAAACTTCAGCCCCCCCCTTGCATTCGTCGAAAAAAAAGTGTATAATACACGCCGTTTTCGGTTCATGGGGCTGTAGCTCAACTGGATAGAGCATCAGACTACGAATCTGAGGGTTGTGGGTTCGACTCCCGCCAG
>CACYCL010000151.1 GCA_902772905.1 uncultured bacterium
ACGGGCTGCAACTCCGCGTGTTCGGCCACGGGCGACAAATCCGCGTGTTCGGCCACGGGCTGCAACTCCGCGTGTTCGGCCACGGGCGACAACTCCGCGTGTTCGGCCACGGGCTACAAATCCGCGTGTTCGGCCACGGGCTACAAATCCGCGTGTTCGGCCACGGGCTACAAATCCGCGTGTTCGGCAGACAACCCCACAGCCATTGCGGTCGTATGGGGCATCAACGGCAAAGCAAGAGGCGTGAAAGGTGCGCATATCGTCCTCGCGGACTGGCGAATGGACGAAAACTACAACTGGCATCTGCACGGCGCGCAAATGGTGCGCATCGACGGAAAGCGTTACAATGCCGATACATGGTACACGTTGAAAAACGGAAAAGTTGTCGAAGCGAAGGAGGATTGACTATGGCACAGACACAAGAGACAGTGGCGGCAAAGCGCGAGATCGAGAAACTGAACTCGGTGATCCAGGCTACTGTTAGCCGTTCCGACGCTGAAATTGACCGTCTACGGCGCGAGATTGCAGAACTCAGAAAGCAGATCGGCAACGCGGCGGCGATGCGCAAGGCGCTGGAGGCGGCACGCGACTTGCTGCTACCGCAATGCAACGGCGGAACCGCGTTTGCCAGGGCTTGCGGCGAAACCGTGAACAAGATCATGGATGCCCTCGCCAAGCCGCCGCGAAACTGCGACGTGGGCACGGCGGGTGAGCAGTACAACCGATTCGACGAGTTCTGCATGAGGCACTACAAAGAAGGCAATGTTATGAAATGCGGACAATGCCCGTTCTCCGAGCCTACATGCAAATTCGCATGGGCGCAGATGCCCTACACGGAAGGAGGCGCGAAATGAACACCCCCGCCAATGAAGACGCCATGAGCGAAGAACTCAAGACGCATCTCGCATACTCCGAGCACGCCCCCCGGATAGAGCGCCACTACAAACACGCCCGCGAGAAGCACCCGTACTTCTGCGACATTATGCTCCCATCCTTTGACTTTTCGCCCCGAAAGCAAAAAGAAGCCTACACCTGTGCATTGAAATCCTGTCGTGATGGCATAGTGGCTGACATCCATAATAATACATTATCGTGGGATACACTTCTCGAGTGCGAGACATGGGAGGTGCTTGATGCACTAATCAACGGAGACACCGCCCATGCCGTCGAGGAATGCTACGACGCGATAGCCATCCTTCTGCGCACCATCGACGTGCTGGAGGGGCGGCAGAAGCTCGGCAAGCCGGAGGGAGCGAAATCGAAGGAAGGAGGCGCAAAGTGAGTAACGCTTGGAAATGCGCTTGCGCGACGCTTGAGTCGCGCTGGAACTGGGAAACACACAGATTTGTGGTGGCACCATCAGGCTATTACAACGGCGACTTCGTTTGCGCAGCTAAACAGTTCTACAGCGGACTCATTCCCAATCGAAGCGTAGGCGGTTGGGTGTCAGATTGCCGGAACTACACTTGCTCGGCGATGATCACTGCGACCAACAAATGCACCGCTCACGAACCACAAAGCTGGTGCGACCATTGCGTCGTCCACGACCTCGTGAGAGATACTTGCAGCTATTCTGAAAGAGACGACCTCACGCTCTGCCCGTTCTTCCGCCAGCGCACCGCCAAAGAGTGGATGCGTCAGGTGCTGGACCTGAAACTCCCGCTGTTGACCGCCAAGGGCAAGGTTCGCCCGGAGGCGAGAGCGGCGAAACGGTTCTTCCAAATCAGCGACGCCGACTTTGATGCGCTCATCAAGAAGTGCATTGCAGACCGTCGTGCCGCCGTAGAAGCCGCAAAGGAAGGAGGCGCGAAGTGACAAATAACCTAATCCAATGGCCACGCGCCAAATACTGGGACAAGGCGTGGAACCCCATCATTGGCTGCAAGCCGTGTTCCACTGCGTGCGAGAACTGCTACGCGGCGGCGATGATGCGGCGTTTCGGAGCGGCGGACTTTAGTCCGCGCACCACCACCCGCGTAAATCCGCCCCGCTCAGGCGTGGTCTTCTGCGGCAACATGACCGACCTGTTCGGGGAGTGGCTGGAGCCTTTCGATTCGATGGAGTTCTTCAGCCGCCTGTTCCACTTCACGCGGGACGGCTCACCCCGCCCGAACGAGGCGACGTACCTCTTTCTGACGAAGCGCGTGTCGCGCATGGCGGACGCCCTGTGCAACTACACGGACGTGCCGAACGCGCTGTTCGGCTTCACGGCGGAGAATCAGGAGTGGTATGACAGGCGGTTCGCCGAGTTCAGGAAGATACCGACCAAATTCAGGGGATGGCTTTCAGCAGAGCCTCTTCTTGGGCCGATTGACCTCGGGTTGAATCATGTATATCCGCCAGAGGCGGCTCCGTTCCAGTGGGTCGTCGTCGGCTGTGAGAGCGGGTCAGGGCGACGCCCGTGTCCGCTGGAGTGGGTGGAGTCTGTCGTGGAACAGTGCCTCGACGCGGGTGTGCGCGTATTCGTGAAGCAGATATGCCTACCTGACGGGAGGTTTGTAAATACCCTCCTTGACTTCCCGAAACACCTGCGCATCCGTCAGGTGCCGTGGGCAAAGAAAGGAGAAACGAAAAAATGAACAATAGATTTAACTGCAAGATACTGAAATCGAGCGACTTAAACGTGTTTAAGTTCGTCTTCACAAAGGCGGATGTTGCCGTTGAAGCCGTACTCTACAGGTATAAATCGTTTGAAGAGCGGACTGTCATCTGCTGTTCAACGCAGTGCGGGTGTCCCGTCGGATGCTCATTCTGCGGCACAGGGCGCGGGTTTGTGCGCGACCTTACGTCCGACGAGATAGTTGACCAAATCCAGCAGGTAATGAAGCTTGTGGAAACCGACTGTTCCGCCAACGACATAAAGAAATTCCAGATAATGTTCATGTCGATGGGGGAGCCGTTCCTGAACTACGGAAACCTGCAAGCGGCTATTAAGGACTTGCACTCAAAATATCCAACCGCACAACTCCTTGTCTCCACTTCAGCGCCAAAAATTGTAAGCAGGGACTACGAAACGTTTTATGTGTTTTGTAGGCTTTCGATTCACATTCCGAAAATAGGCATTCAATTCTCTGTCCACGAAAGCACAGACGAGGCTCGCCACAGGCTAATTCCTACGCCGACATGCAGTCTTGATGAAATCGCCCGACTTGG
>CACYCL010000152.1 GCA_902772905.1 uncultured bacterium
CGTATGCGGGCGAGCTTCAGGTTCTGCCCCAGAATCTCCAGAGATTTCCGGGCCTTGGGCATCAGCAATGTCTTTCTCGGTCTCATGAGTCGCTTCTCCGGCCTAAAACAATGTCTTATATTTTAGCATTTATCGCCACGTGAATCAACTACACAAGATAAAAGAAAGAGAGTCCTCCGGCGCAGAGAAACCCCGTTGCCGCCGTCTTCAATTATGATGTTTAAGACAAGGGGCTGAGAATGTAAAATGACTTCACCTCAGAATCAGCCTGAAGCCAGATTCGATCTGTTCAAAAGCTGCGCTCTCGCCAGACGCGCAGAGCCCTCGCCGCGTGACCCTGACCATGTCCCAGCGAGCGTCAACGCGGCGCGGCTGCACTTCGTATGACATCCGAACATGCCCTGCATCCTGCGCGTCGCCTGCCGACACCTCGTCATCGGCGGCGGAGCGCACGAACCACTCCCCGCAGTCGTAGCCTACGGCAAGCGCGGGGATTTCAAAGGCAAGCGAGGATGCCGAGACGAGGACGGCGAATGCCGTCAGTGCCGCAGAGCAAATCATTCGCATCATTCCAGCGAAAAACCTCCTAGGCAAAGAAGAACCACTACCTTCTTGATCGTATTCATTCCGTCATTCCCTCCGATGTCATCACCTTATCTCGCTGCCTGATTGGCAATTCGTCGCTGAAAACAGGTCTATTAAGAAACTCGGTCTCCGACGGGTATTCCAGGAAGAAGGCCGTGTCCTTGTCGAGGCTGTCACCATCAATGGACCACATCGTGCGAAGTGCGCCACTGCGAAGAAAACGACGCCATAGTCGCACATTGCTGGAATATCCACGATATAGCTCACGAATCGCCGCTCGGCGAGCGGCAAAGTCACGATCGCTCTCGTCATGCTGCCGCGCTGACGTTGGCACGCTAAAACTGACCTCTTTGTATTTCTTCATACAACTTACAAGAAATGATTTACGCTGTGCGTCCGAGATCCCCGGCCTGGACAGAAAGCCGTAGAACTGCGAAAACAGCTGCCAATACTTGTGCGCCGCCTCGACTCTGTCGCGATAAGGCAGCGATGAGAAGTCAACAGAAGCAATTACGCCTGAAGCTGAGCATACATATCTGACACGCATTTCACCGTCTACAATGCTGGCAATCTCGCTTTCTATTTCATCACAGATGTGGACGGAGTTCAGCTTCCTTCCGCCATTTTCTTTGAGTTGATGCACAATGTGCCTAACCGCTGGAACCGCATCGCGTTGTCGTCGGTCGCTGTCATAGCACCCGCAAAATGCGCACAGCGTCACTGCGCATGCAAAGGCAAATCTTGTCTCGAACATTTGCTTGTCCCCTATTGGCCTGTTATTCCTCTTGAATGTGTTATGCCACCTTGGATATCCATTTTTATCCATTGACCAAACTTGTCGATTCTGAGTCCACCATCCTCGTCGAGCGTGTAGACCTGGGCGTATTGAGTTGCCATGCGACCGACAACGTCCTCAAACGAATGCGCATCGTCCTCTCCCCATCCTATCGGAATAACCCAGGTGATGCTCCTGTCATCCAAAGGCGGCGGACAATACAGGTCAAACGACGCCACGTCTTCGAAGAAGAAGTTGTCTGCCCTCGGACGATGCCAGACGCCTGCATATCGATTAGTCGTATGATGCCAATATGCTTCAAAGATCGTATTTGTGAAATAGCCTGTGGGACCTCCGTCGGTGGATGGAATCTCCATCATCTTGATGCGTGAGAAAGAAACATTCCCAGGAAGAATGTACGGCTCCAGTTGCATCGCAATAAACCCGTCGCCGCAACGTGACCATCCAGAAGTGCAGAGTATGCCCTGCGGCTCGCAAACCGATATCTGCGGCGTGTAAAGGGCATCTCCAAAGTGAATGGCGACACCATTGCCATCTGAAGATATTGGACAGGTATAAACGGGCGTGCCTATCACCGAACCCAGTTCCCATCCTGAACGTCGCGAAACAACTGCGTTCACCCCTGACGGAATTAAGTCTATCATGAAACTCTCGCGTATGCCAAGGCAATGTCGGTTGGGCACGTTTTCAACGAGGCATGTCGGAACAATCTCCACCTTCACGCACGTCAGCCTAGCCTGAGACGACACGGGCTGGGCGCCATCAACGCCCTCGGTGAACGTGGCCGTCACGACTATGTCCTCCGCGGCGGAGCTGGGCTGAAGCCCCCGGTACTCCACCGTGAAGTCTAGCTTCATCCCCGCGCCGACGTCCTGCTCGACGGGAAGCCCGAACCCCGACGCGCACTCCAGCCTCTCGCCGCCGGCGATCTCGAACCTGGCGCGTCCACCGTTCGGACCGCCGTGCGCGACGCACCGAAGCTCCGTCCTCGTCGACTGCCGCTCCACCCACGACCCGGGCGCGTTCTCGTACCGGTCCTCGAATATGACCGCGCACTTCGAGAACGACGCGCCAGCCCCTGCGGCGTACGGTCCGCCGTCCTCGTCCTCCACCGGCCATTCGCCGCCGCCGTCGCCGCCGCCGCACCCGCACGACGCGCCGCTCGCGGCCAGGCGGTAGCCCTCGTAGCCGTAGTAGCCGAGCGCGCAGCACCCTGTGCACGTGCACGTCCCGCCGCACGAGTACGCGAACGCGCCGCCAGAGCCGGAGAGCGAGCAGCAGCTGTTCGTCCAAGCGAAGCTCCCTCCAAGCCAGCCCGGCGACACGGACATCGCGAACGACGCCCCGCCGCGCGTCTGCAGCCCCTCGGCGAGCACGTCCACGGGCCAGCGGACGAACAGCTCCGCGCCGCCGGAGCCAAGCACGTCTATCTCGGGGTCCGACGCGCCCACCACCGCGACCGGCATCGGGCACGTCACCTGGTACGCCTTGCCTATGAGCAGGGCAACTCGGTACGTCTCGCCGGCACGTGCCACGAAGCGCGGGTCGGGCAGCGCGGAGGGGCCGTCGCCCGTGAACGTAACCAGCGAGTCGGCGTTCGACACCACGACGTCCACCCAGCAGTACGCGTCGGGGTTCGCGCCATCGGGCAGCGTCTGGTGCGGACCGAAATGGTCGCC
>CACYCL010000153.1 GCA_902772905.1 uncultured bacterium
ACATCCCGAAACGCACTTCAGCCTTTATCCATGCGGGTGCGGCGCACTTCCTCGCTCAAAAAATGGGTAAACTCCAGCACAAGATAAGAGAAAGAGAGGCCGCAGGCGCAGAGAAACCCCGTGGCACCGCAAATTCGATATGACCATCTTGGTTCTTTATGTACCGACTCACCCTCACTTGTGCTTGATTCCCAATCTCCTGAACCAATACGGAATGTCCTCGAATATGTCATGCTCCTCCTCCGGCGTGAGGTGTGCGCGCTCGACTATGTTCGACCGGCACACGGCCTTGACGTCTGCAGGGAGGTCTTTCGCCCCGAACAGCCAGAAGCGTTCCTTCATTGCCTGTTTGGCGTTATCAAGTGCATATTTCAGTCCGACTTCACGATTCCACTTGTTCTTGAACATCACTCGCCATCCATGGTAGAATAAGTTTGTGAGATTAACTTCAGCGACAAAGTTGGTATGTTGCCGCACATAGGCATCAAGGCTCTTTCGCCTAAAGTCGTTGACGGCGTTAACGTAATTGTCGTTCTCTAGGTCTTGCCACCCCGGATCAGCAACAGACTTCAGTCTAGCAATGTAATCTGCCACAGCATACCAGCAATTGGTGTTGGATTCCACCCCGTGCGAACCAGCATTCCATGAAATGATGTTCCTTTTTGCTCTAAGTACTTCGTCAAGCCGATTCGTCTCAGTCACATCTGGGAATGCAAGAACATCAATGAACCATCTTGCTTTTGCCTCGGCTACGGCTGGGTCTTCACCGATTGCCGCCAATTTGGCGTATGCCCATGCGTTCGTATCCCAGACGCTTCGATATGATGAAAGCCGCGCATACGCCTCATCTGCAGTCTCGGCAAAAAGAGATCCGATAAAGGCTGCGATCACCATAGTTAGTAGTTTGTTCATCTTTTAGTTTGTCCTTGTTTGTCTGTAAACTCCGTTGGTCATCCGTTCGCCTGTGTAGCCGAATTTCAAAAGTCGAGACGTCCCGTTGGCGTCAAGCTCAAACCGCTGGTCTGTGTTGCAGAACGTATTAGTCACGCCGACATCACCTTCTACCCTCCATGCGTTTGGTATCGGCCATGTAAACGAGCCTCCGTCAAGCCAAGGCGGAAGATTCTTTTGCATAAACGTCTCGTCGTTGACAATATTGCATTCGCCCACATCATTCCACGACCCGGCTCCATGTCTTCCGTGGTCGAGGAGATCCGCCATTTCTGGCTGTGCAAAATAACCGGCGGCGTCCGTCGCTATACGCGGCAGTTCAATGATCTGCACTTTTCTGAAAGACACCCTGCGCGGCAGAAGTCTGCATTTGAAGTTCATGCCAAATTCGCCAGATTCGCCAACTTGAGCGGCAATGTTCGAGGTGACATTTATAATGCTGTATCCGCTTGGCTCCAGTATATTGAACTCCATCGTGTGCGAACAGTCTTTCGCAGTAATCACAACGTCATCGCTCTCGCCACTGTGCGGACAGTGGTATTCAAAATGAGAAGTCCTATTTGAACACGACCCGCGTGCCGCCTCGGCCATGGCCTGTATGTTCGGCGTTTTGTATATCGCCACTTCTTCCCCGACTCCAAACACGCGCCTTACCATGTTCGTCGGCCACATCTCGACCGCCGTTGCGGTCAGCATCACGACCGTCATGCTGTCATCGTCCGACATCGCCTCGCCGGAGAGGTTCTCGGTGAACGTCGCCGTCGCCCACACATCGTCCTCCGTGTCGCTGTGCTCCGCGAACTTGTACACCGCCCGCCATGTGCGCTTCTCGTTCGCCGCCACGTCCACGTCGCCGACGGGCGGCACGTCGCCGCCGATGCGCTCCAGCTTGTCGATGTTCTCCAGCGCCAGCCTGAACACCCCTCCGTACGGACCGCCGCTGACCGAGCATTTCATCGCCACGGTTTCCTCGCCACGGGCGGAAACCATGACGCCAAGGGCCTCGTCGTAGTATTCATCCTCGCAGAACAGGACCTTCTGCGAGAAGCCGACTTCGACGCCGGACGGCTCGTTGTCCTCTTCCCCTTCGTGCGGCTCGCATCCGCACTCGCCGCCGAACACCGCCAGCGAGTAGCCTTCGTATACGTAGAGGTCCTCCGCCACGCATCCGTCGCACCCGCAGTTGCCGCCGCAGAGGAACGAGTAGAAAGCCCCGCCGCCGGCTATCGCGCAGCATCCGCCCTCGCTCCAGTCGAACGCACCGCCGAGGAAGCCGGGCGAGACGTACATCTCGAAGTACGAGCCGCGGTCCTCGCTCCATGTCTCGACCGGCCAGAGGACGCCGACGCGGTTCGCCGAAGTCCGATGCACCTCTATCTCGGGGTCCGACGCGCCCACCACAGCGACCGGCATCGGGCACGTCACCTGGTACGCCTTGCCTATGAGCAGGGTCACTCGGTACGTCTCGCCGGCACGTGCGACGAAGCGCGGGTCGGGCAGCGCGGAGGGGCCGTCGCCCGTGAACGTAACCAGCGCGCTGGCGTTCGACACCACGACGTCCACCCAGCAGTACGCGTCGGGGTTCGCGCCATCGGGCAGCGTCTGGTGCGGACCGAAATGGTCGCC
>CACYCL010000154.1 GCA_902772905.1 uncultured bacterium
AGTATACAGGAAAACCGGCAAGGCGACTTTGCGTTATTTATGATTCTTGGAGCTGTCAGGACTCCGCGTCTCTGCGCCTCTGCGCGAGATTCACACCATTCCTATGGGATGGTAGTGGAAATTCGACAAGTTATCCGCCAAAATAGAGCAAAAGTGCGGACGTATAAGGTGAGGTAAATCGCACTGCCGATTCGGCGGCATGGAGGCAAGTGATGCGGCGGCTCCAGCATCCGTTCATGTTCCGAAGCGGCTCCGGCTTGCCGATGCCGAAGTTTACTTCGACAGCACTACCCACACATATCCAAGCTTATGCGGGATGTCGGCGCAGAGAATGCCATCGGACACGGCCACAGTGCCATCACCAGAAAGAACTTTGGCCGAGAGATTCGTGTGCCGGAAATATTCTCTCAGTCCAAGACGCCATGACGACGAGACGTTCATCTCGCGGAATATGAGCGCATAGCCACCACCATCGTCGCAGACCGTGACAAAGCCAGTCCACGCCGCGCCATCAGGCTTACTTCCTACCGGAACCGTCACGCCGCCGTGCAGCCTGCCACGCTCGCGCTTCCACGCGGCAATGAGCGGTCGCCACTTCGCTCGAACCTCTTCAGGAACGTCCGAAAGCTCCATCCACGCAAGCGGCGAGGAAAGCATCGATATCGCGAACAGCGCATCCGTCGGCCATGCCGCAGGGCGCAGTGGATCGTCGCCGTATGCTGTGTCGTTCTTCGCAGGGTTCAGAAACTCCATCCGCAAGCGCATCGGGTCGATGACGTGCGCAAGCGACCACAGAGAGCGGAGCGTCTGGTGCGGATAGTAGACGCGCCTGTCGCCCTTGCGAAACGCATAGCGGTTCTCCGCGAAAAGCTGGCCTACGGGCATTCCGCCTAGAAAACCCGGCCTGACCTCCGCCGTGCAGTCTAGGTCAAAGCACATCTCGCCGCCGGATTCGCCGAGCATCTTCTCGAAGAAGCGCCTATTCCTGGCAAACGCCTTCGGTGTATGGAGCTTGAGCGAGTCGATCTTGAAGTGCCGCGCTCCATAGTCGCGCCACATGCCAATAAGACAGTCCGCATCGCGCTCCCAGTTCACTGCCTCGTCCGAGGAATCCGGGCCAAACCAGAAGCCGAGTGAAAGCCCATTCTCCACAGCAACCTTCGACAACGGCGCGAGGCCATTCGGGAAGCGAACTGGGTCAGGATCCCAGAAATGCGGGTCTGCAGCCCAATATCCGTTCCACACGCCCTTACCGCCGCCCTTCGATGAATTTACGCTGCGCCCCTTCTGCCACCCGTCGTCAATCTGCACAACGTCAACGCCTATGTCTGCTGCGGCGGCAATCTCCTTCATGAGGAAATCTTCGTTTATGCGGCTGTCACGGTTGCCGTCGCCCCATGTGTTAGAGACGAGCTGCCCGTCGCGTCCATGCCTGTACGGCCATAGAGAACGATGGAAGTCGCGCAGAGCGCGGATGCGCCCGGTCTCGCCTCCGTCGTACGCAAGCATCGCAAGCGGATATCCGTTCGGAACAGCCATGACCGCGCATGTCGCCGGGCTTACGACAAAATCGAACACTTCGTGATCCGTCCTCGAAACCGGCATTGGCGCAAGCCTCAGAAACACAATGCCACGGCCAGCCAGCGTTTCGCGAACGTCCAGCACACCGCACCGCAGATATGCCATTGCCTCGCACGTCGGCATCTCGAATTCGCGCACGTCCAGAAGCTCCGCACGAAGGTCTGTGCGGTCAATCGGCGTGTAGGCGCGAACAACCATATGCTTAGCTGCGAACGAAAGCGCATCGCCGCACTTGTCAAGCTGCGAAAGCCTGCGCCAGCTGAAGCTGAACACGCCTGAACCCCACGCCTTCTCGCCAGGACGCTTCGGCAGAGGCGTTGCGGCGGGCTGACACTCGACCATCGGCCCTGATGCCTTCGGCCAAACGCGGACAGTAGCCGATGCGCCGCCAGAGGCCACGACGAGCGCAAGTTCTCGCTCTCCCGCCGCGCTCCATCCAGGCTCCGTCTCGGTGACAACGATCTCGTCACCTTCGCTGACCTCATCGATCCGCAGCGATTCACGCCCGCCAGCCTTGAATGACGCCGTCTTGAGGACTCCGCCGCGCATCCTGAACGACGCCGTGAACCTTGCGTTGCCGACGCGCAGCTCCTTTGCATCCCAGCTGGCGAAAGCATCGCCGCATGTTGCCGACGACGACGATGAAACGACGAAAGGAGCCGCCCATGCGACAATGGGCAGAATCGCGAATAAAACAACGACCGATTTCATCATGTCCGCAACCTGCGCTTTATCACGGCAGGATTCCCCGCGACAAGCACATCATCAGGGACGTCGTCCACCACCACAGACCCTGCGGCAACCACGACACGGCTCCCGATTGTCACGCCTGGACATATTACGCTGCCTCCGCCGATCCAGCAGTCCTCGCCGACCGCAATGCCAAGCGACCGCTCATAAGGCTCCCTGCGCTCAAGATAGTCAATCGGATGGTTTGGCGTGTAGAACTTGCAGTCCGGCGCTATCAGGGTGCGCGCGCCAATGCGTATGCCGCCGCCGTCCAGGAATGTGCAGTTGTAGTTGATGAAAACATCCTCGTCTAAGAATATCTCCGTGCCGAAGTCGCAGATGAACGGCGGCTTCACGACTGCAGTCGGATGGGCATTTGGTATCAGCGCATGCAATGCCTTGCGCCACTCGTCTTCAACGTCTATCCCAGTTGCGTTGAACGCTCGCATCAAACGTGCGCACTCTGAATTGCGCGCCACGATCTCGGCATCCTTGTAATTGCTCAGCTCGCCAGCCTGCATCTTCTCGTAATTTGTCATAACGGCATCATTCCACCATGTATTCATGTACGCAAAGTCGGATACTGCAGCACAAACTACATCGTATCTTCCATGAATATGAAATCTCGGCCTGCATCATGCGCCATCTTCGCCGCGACGAGCACCTTCTCGGCATAGTCCGGCTGCCATGCGAAGTACTCCTTGTGGAAATACTGCTCGTGATTGCCGATGCATAGGAGTTCACTGCCTGACGCGGCGTTCATCTCGTCACGCACCCTTGCCGGAGTGCAGAGATTGAGCATCGGCCCGTTCCTGAAGCGCTTGAAGCCTATTCCAAGGCTGCGGTCGTAGACATGGGCGAAAGTCCCCCACGTCATATCAGCCTGGTCTGTCATCAAGTGGTTGTAGGCACAGGCGGACGAAAGAAGCGCCGGATCGTATGCAGACCTGCGGTAAAGCGCAGTCTCCTTCTTGCGGTTGCTTTCGACGCGAAAGGCGTGTCCGTACGGCAGTGCACTTCTGTCGCCGACATACGCAAAGCGAGCGCCGTCGGTGCTCGCGATAAGCTTCACGCCGCGCTCCTTTAGAAGACGGCAACCGTCACGGCTGACGGGAAGCCAGTGGGCAACAAGCGCGTATGTGAACACTTCTTCGCCAGCGAACCTGCTGATTTCGCCGTGAATCCTGTCGAACGCAGTCGCCATGTCGGAATATTCGGCATTTATGAACGGATAGTCGGGGAACTCCTGATAGGCGTGGAAGCCCAGCCTGAGCCAGTCCTTCGACGCCTGCCACTCAGACTTGTACGCATCGGTCATGTCGGCAAGCGAGAACTCGTCCATCCCGTAGAACATGTCCGTCCTGTAGAAGCAGTTGAACTGCAACTTGAGTCCGTAGCGTTCATGCGCCTCCTTCAGTGCGCCGAGTAGCGGATGATCGAACATCGATTTCGGCCGCTGCCGCGTCAGATCACGGAAAATCCATATCGTGTCGTCTATGTACATCGCCGCCTTCCTGCCGTTGAGCGACTTGGCGCGGCGAATCTCCCAATCCGTTACAACAGGGCCGAGCGCCATCGGCATCGAAGCTCCGGACTCCAGCCCGGCAGCGCGCGAGACGCCCGAAACAGCGGATACGAGGCCCACGCCCAGCGCACCCCTGAAAAATTCCCTTCTGCTTGTGTTTACCATAAGTCTCCCATTGTCTTTCATGCAAAGCTCACCGGACGAGCGGTCTTCCATGCGCCGCGGGTGAAGTCCGGGAACTCCATCGGCTCTCCGCGTCTGAGCGTCGAACGTTCGCTCAGTTCGCAGATTGCGCTCCAACTTGCGAGGTCGTATACGTCCATGTCAAGCGGCAGTCCGTTTCTCAGGCAGTGCACCCATCGCATGTCCATGATAAAGTCCATGCCGCCATGTCCGCCGACTTTCCTGGCCTGCTCGCCAAGCGTCTTCCATAGCGGATGCATGTACTTCTCGCGAAGAGCCGCGAACTCCTTTTCATCCATCCACGTCTTCCCAACGGCGCCAGGCGAACTTTCGATGGCTGCGCGCGCTGGATACGTGCCGAACGTGCCCTTCGTGCCGACGACGAGCCCCATGCGCGTGTACGGACGCGGATTGGCGCAGTTCAGCTGCACCATTATGGTATTGCCGCGCACCGTCTTTACTATGGACGTGTTTATGTCGTTGTAGTCGAGGCGGTAGTTGCCGAACTTCGAGTCGGCGCCGAACTTCCGCCGCGCAAAATCCTGAAGCGAATATGCGCGCGAACCAACGGACACCACGTAATCGAAGCGGTCGCCTCGATTGATGTCCATGGCAAGCGCAACCGGGCCCAGTCCGTGCGTTGGATATGCGTTGCCCGTGTGCCCCTTTTTCTCCTCAAGCCGCCACGTCGGAGGCTCTGCGTCCGTCTTCGGGTACATATACTCCGCGCCGTAGTGGACGTAGCCGCCCTCGCCGTGCACAACGTCCCCGATAACGCCCTTCTGCACAAGATTCAGCATCAGCATCTCATCCTCGCCATAGACGCAGTTCTCGAGCATCATGCATGGAACGCGCGTCTCCTCGCACGTCTCGACGTACTCCCAGCACTCGTCAATTCTGAGCGATCCGGGGACCTCGACGAGCGCGACCTTTCCATTGCGCATTGCGCGCACACATGGGCGAAGGTGCCAGTCCCAACTTGTGCAGTTGTAGATTACGTCCACACCAGGCGAATCGCAGACGGCCTTCCATCCATCCACGCCAACATAGCCGACAGGCTCTTTGCCTTTCGCGTCCTTGACCAATTTCCGCGCACGTTCAACGCGCTCTTGAACGAGGTCGCAGACGGCGACAATATCGACGCCGTCTATTTCCACTATGCGCCGCACAGCCGCCGAGCCGCGAGAGCCAACGCCGATCATGCCAACGCGTACGCGTTCCATTGGCTTCATTCGGAATCCACTGGCCATGCCGCCCGGCGAAAGCCTGAATGCGTTTGCGCAGCCATCAGCCGCCGCCACGACGCCAACAAGCGCCGCACTTTTAAGAAAATCACGTCTGTACATAGTCATGTTCCTCGTCAGCGTCTGCGGCCGCCATCGGAGCGCGCACCCGTCAGCTCCAGCAGATGACGAAACAAATTTAGAAACCGCTTGTCGTGCCGTGCCATGGTCTCGGGGTGGAACTGAAACGCAAACGCCGGATATATGTCGCCCTCTATGGCCTCAATCACGCCGTCAGGAGCACGCGCCACAACGCGGAAGCCCGGCGCTACGATTCCTGGCCCCGTCCGGTGAAAGCTGTTGACCATGGCCTTATCCTCGCCAAACACGGAGTATAGCCGCGATTTTCTGTCGATCGTGATTTCATGGTGTGGCTGCCAGCCGGGCTTTTTGGAGACCTTGTGCTGCATGTGGCAGATTGCACGGTTAGTTGCGGAGTAATCCTCGTTTGTGTAGGTTCCGCCAAAGAACGTGTTGATCACATTGATTCCACGACAGATTCCGACGACAGGGATCCTGCGCGGCACGGCGCGCGACATGACCAGCTTCTCGAATGCGATGCGGTTCACATCCCACTGCTTGACATCTTCAATTGTCTTGCCATGCGGCGGCTTTCGGCTGGACGGCGAGAACGCGCTGCCCTGGAAAATCAGGATGTCGGCTCTCGCTAGAAGCGCATCAACTGCATTCGTGTCCGTTGTACGCGGAATCACAAAAGGCACATTGCCCGTTTCTATCACATTGTCCACAAACGTCTTTTCCGCCGCCGCGACATCCCCCTTGCATCTGTCAACTATTCCGACAAATAGAGGCCGGTCTTTTGCAAGCGCACACGCCATACATGCAATCATCGAAACCATAACAACAACCTTAATGCGTATCATGCTAGTCAATTTGATTCTCCTTCCGATATGCCCCGACAACCCAGCAACTCGTTTGCAAAGCCACTGCGAAGCAGGCGAGCCAGTGTACCATATTATCCGTCAGACTGTCAATGTCGCGCAAATGCGCGAAACTCATTTAATGATCAGAATGACGCCGCTCTTGACCCGCCCCATAAACTTGTCGGGGGCGAGGACTCCGCGTGAGAAGCGCACGGAATTGACATATCCAAGCGTGAACGGCGGATTGGACGAACCCATCGCGAACTGCAGCTTATGCCCACCATAATATTGATAGACACCTGCGCATGTCTGGCTTGCGACCAGTTTGCGGTCGTCATAGACGCTTACTGTCGTCTCTGTGTTGGCCTCGTTGGTCTCGAATGTGATAGCGTAGTGATGCCACTTGCCGTCGGCAATGTAGCGATCAAATGGGAAATTGCAATACTGCACCGTTCCGTCGGCATTCCGTACGGCAACCTGCGTACCCTTGGCGTTGCGGTTCTGTCGATAAAAGAACCAATCAAATTCTGAGCCAGTGGCACGGTTGAAACGTAGAATGCCAGCATGATAGGAAAGATTCGCATAAGCGCCGTCATGTTCGCCGCCGCCGTCAACGTAGCCGGTGAACTTTGCCCAAAACTCAACCGTGAAAGCGCGTTGCTCGTAGAGTGGACTCGTGGGGAATTCAATATAGCTCTTGTTGAGCCTTACGGAATAGTCATTGCTGGTCCGCACCGTCCCGTTGGCTCCATCCAACAGAAGATCGCCCGGAGAAACCTTTTCAAACGTCGGCACATTGCCTGCGCTCGTGTTCGCTCGTCCCCTGCCGTCAACCGACCAACCATCGTCACCAGAGAATGTGAAATTGTAGCCGTTTTCGAGGCCTGCAAAGAAAAGAGTCGCTGGACCGGAACCGACAGGACGCGTGGTGAGAAACTCATCTGGAGAAAGCGCGCGCCTCGTCACGCGCACGTCGTCGATCCATCCGTCGAAGAACTGCGCGGTTCCGTTCTCCTGTGAACCGATGACAAGTGGTTCGTTCCATGGAACGGGAACATAGACGTTTGCAGCCTCCGCGACAAGCAAGTAATCATAGTAGGCGCGGACGGTTTTGTTCGAGGCATCGCTGACGAAGGCGACATGATGCCAGTTGCCGTCGTCATACGGCTTGTCGCCCGGAGTGTATCCGCCACTGGTCCACGTAAGGGCTGCATCCTTTCTATAGCAGAACTGTATCTGATGCGCTTTAGCGCTTTCTCCCGTAATGAAATGCGCCGGCAGATGTTTTGACCCAAGCTTAAGCAGCGTTTTCCTGATCTGCCCCTCGCCGTTGGCCTTGAAGAACGCCTCTACTGTATAGTTGTGGTTGGTGGTGTTTGATGTGCCATCGCGGAAAAGGCAAGCGGTTGCCGCCTCGGCCTTGATATAGTTCGCATTGTCAGCTGCGTTAGTGAACTGGCAGAAGGATGCGGTGTCAGCGACAGGCGCGTCATCGTATAGACCATCTGCGACAGCGGCACCGGCCTTTTCGACCGTGTCGTATGTAGAAGGATTGGCACCGGCAACAGAATGGTATACCGCCTGTACGCCGCCGCCGGTCGAGTCGGCGACCACCTCGCCATCCTCAATCGCACGAGCCACATCGGAATCAAAGCGCAGATGCAAAACCATATCATCCACTGTTGTCGAGACAAGCCTCAAGAACTGGTCTGGGGAGAGAGCCCCGCTCGAAACGCGCACCTCATCGATAAGGCCGGGGAATTTTCGGCCGCCGCTGTTCGGATCGTGTTGAGCATAGCCGCCAATCCACGTTGCGGTGCCAGAATAGCTGACCGTGCCAGTTTTCGCGTATTCCCGGTCAGCCTTGTCGGATGCTCGCTTGTCCAAAGTGTAATCAACATATGTCCTTACCGTATTGCCATCCCATGTGATGGCGACATGGTGCCATAGCCCATCGTTAATCTTCAAGGTTCCGGTATTTTTGGGTGTCCCGTTGCCGCTATACCATACGGCACCATTGAAACGAACAGCTATCGTGCCGTCGTTTTCCATGTAGATGGCCCACTTTTCGCTCGTCCAACTTGTACCGACAAGGCATCCTATGATCGGCGCGAAGGTGTTGTAGACTCCGCCGGTCGTGCAGACGAACGTCTCAATCGTCACGGAATCAGTGCAGTCTGAGTAGAGAGTATCGCCTCCATCGACCTTGAGCGCACCGCCGTAGTATGCACGGCCGGCGTCCGTGTCAGGCGTTGCTCCACCACGCGCCGTCACGAACTTCATTGCAGAGCGATTAGTGTTTGTGGCGCCGGACACAGGATCATAAACAGAGAAGCCAAGGGTCGGACCAAATGCTGGACGATAGACGCTGTTTGCCTGTTGAACCTGATTTGACCAGAGATAGTAGGATGTCGCAGTCGATCCGGAGACGGACTCTGTGACAACACCCGAATTAGCCGTCGTGCCAGGTTCCGCATCGTCGAAGTGCCACCAAGCGACCGTATCGGCTGACGAACTACTGGCGATCAGGGTGACCGCGGCGGTTAACGCGAATGTACTGACTTTCATGTTCATTGCACTCCTTGTTTGAGTTGTGTCTTGGATATTCCTTTTACACGGAAAGCTGTGCGTCGTCTTTCTTGACTGGAGCCTTCAGGTTGAAACCCATCTTCGCGAGGTCCACGTCGCCTATTGTGCGCGGCTTGGCAGTCTTCCATGCGCCGCGTGTGAAATCTGGCAGCTCCACCGGCGCCCCGCCCGCAATATCGCTGTTGCGGGAACATTCCACAATCGAACTCCAGCTGGCGAGGTCATACACGTCCATGTCGAGCGGAAGGCCGTTCTGCAGGCAGTACGCCCAGCGCAAGTCCATGATGAAGTCCATGCCGCCGTGTCCGCCAATTGTCTTCGCAATCTCGCCGACGCTCTTCCACAGCGGATGACGGTACTTCTCGGCGTATTTGTCGAACTCCTTCTGCGGCATCCACGCCTTGCCGATTTCGCCGCCTGGCTTCTTCGCGACGGCAAGCCGCGCCGGATAGCCGTAGCCCCAGAAGCATCCACGTGAACCTTGCACGAGGTTGATGCGCGAATACGGGCGCGGCGTCGTGAAGTCCATCTGCAGCATTATCGTGCGCCCACGCGCCGTCTTTATGATCGACGTGTTTATGTCGCCTCGGTCGATCACCATCTTCGTCTGCCAGTCGTCGGGGCCGAACGTCGCCGCGATGTAGTCCTTCCACGTGAAGCTGCCCGACGAAACCGATACGATCGTGTTCATCCTGTCGCCACGGTTGATGTCAAGGTAGAGGCAAATCGGTCCGAGGGGATGCGTCGGGTACGAATTGCCGTGAAGCGAGCTCCTTTTCGGCTTGCCCCTGTTTCGGAACGAGTTCTCAAGGTGACGTTCCGTGAGATTGTGAATGTATGCGCCTTCAGCATGCGAGAGGCTGCCAAGCACACCCTCGTGGCAGAGGTTCCACGCGAGAAGCTCGTCCTGCCCGTAGCAACAGTTCTCAAGCATCATGCAGTGGCGGCGCGTCCGCTCGCTCGTCTCCACGATGTTCCAGCAGTCGTCAAGCGTGTTGGCGGCCGGAACCTCGACGAGCACGTGCTTTCCCGCGTTCATAGCATATAGCGCAATGCGCGCATGGAGGTAGGCCGGCACAGCTACATAGACAACATCGACGGCAGAATCGTCGCACGCGCCCTTCCAGCAGTCCTGCGAGCCGGAGTAGACGTTGCGCACCTTGTGCCTTGGGCAATTCTCATTCAGCCACTTCTGGTTCTCGTCGACCGCCTCGCTGCGCAGGTCGCACAGCGCAACTATGTCGCAGCCTGGTATGCGGCTCACTCGCCTGACTGCTGCGGTTCCGCGACTGCCTATGCCGATGAACGCCAGGCGTATGCGTTCCATCGGAGGCGCGGCAAAGCCGGCCATCGTTGGGCTGCCAGACGTTCTAGCGTCATCATGCGCCGACCGCTCGGCGGCAAATACCGAATCGGTGGCCAACGCCGCCGCACCTATCCACGCAGAGTCGCCAAGGAACTCCCGTCTTCCCACTTTATAAGCCGTAGACACTTCCGTTTCCTCCGTTTAGCGCAAACATTATACCAAAAGGCCACAGTCCATTGGCGGGCGAAAGATGTCATTTATATGCCGATCTACTGACAAAATCCTGTTGACTATGGTATAATGCGCGCATGAACAAACCACGTGACGTGCTGCTGCTGACCGGTCCGTACCTTGAGAGCGGCTATCCGACCATCGCAGAATACGCCGAGCGCTCCAACTGGCGGCTTGAAATAGCCGAGCGATACAATCCGCCATGCGGCTGGACTGGCGACGGCGTACTGTCGATGTTCCTCGACGAGCCTGTGATGAACTCGTTCCTTCGCTCGCTGCTGCGACGCAAGATACCGATTGTAGACCTATTCGGCATAAATATGCGCAAGGGCATGGGCGCGGTCATATACGACAACGAGTCGCTTGGGAAACTCGCCGCCAAACACTTCCAAGAACGCGGCTTCAGGCACACTGCGTTCTATGCATTCGAATGGACCCGACAACACGACGAGCGCTACAACTCCTTCGCCGCCGCATGGCAAGGCGAGCTTCCAATGCGCTGGATATGGCCAGAAGACTCGCATGGGAAGTCGGGGCGCAAGGCCCTTGCCGAATGGACGCTTTCAAAGCTGCGCACTGCTCCGAAACCGATTGCAGTCTACACGTACAATTCGTACAACGCGGCGTTCATAGCCAGAACGTGCATAGACAACGGGATATCTGTTCCCCACAATGTCGCAATCCTGAGCGCAAACGATCGCCAAATACACACATGCTGCGGAACAATGCAGATATCCGGCATCGACCGCGACGAAGAAGGCCAGTACGCTACTGCCGTGAGATTGCTGGACCGCATGATGTCAGGCACAGCCGACCGCAACACAATCATCGGAATAAAGCCAAAGGGCATCGTCACAAGACGCTCGACTGACGTCACCGCCGTTGACGACGAAACACTGCGAAAGGCGTCGTCGATAATATCGCAGGACATTTCGGCGCATTTCGGCCCTTCTCAGGTTGCCGCAGGCCTCGGCATCCCACTCAGGCGGCTGAATACAATCGCTCGCGCCGAACTTGGGCACCCAGTCCTTGAGGAGATAGCGCGACTGCGCATCGAGGAGGCAAAGCGCCTCATACTTTCATCCAACGACAAGCTCGCTGCGATCGCATCTGCAACCGGATTCTGCAACGCCTCCTATTTCAGCAAGGTGTTCCGCAGTCTTGTCGGCCTCACTCCGCGTGAATGGCGCGCTAGTCAAACCAGCCTGCGCCATACCTGAACACAAGATTGCCGTCGTCGCGACCTTGGGCAGGCTGCTGCCCATAGCGCAACGACGGCATTCCCCCGTCATTTACGAGGCGCAATGACGCTTACACCTTGTTGTGGCGCTTGCGAAGCTTGGCCGACGTATTCTTTATGCCGTCGATCATGTCCTGGATGTTCTGGTCGGTGAGCCGAGGGTGCATCGGGATGTTGAACTCGCGGTTGTAGAAGAACTCGTTCGCGCGCGGACATTGGTCTGGGTCGTAGCCCATGCGCTTGAGACCAGTGAAATGGTACGTCGGCTGATAGTGCAGAATGCCTTGCACGCCCTCCTCCTGGTACAAGACCTGCATGAACTCGTCGCGCGTGCCGCCAAGCTCCTTCTCGTTCACGCACACCGTGTATAGATGATAGCTGTGAAAGCAGTTCGGATCCTCGTAGACCGGCTCGACACCCGGGACGTCCTGCAGTCCGGCGGTAATCTTGTGCGCGATCTCACGGCGCTTGGCGACAAGCATGTCGAGCTTATCTAGCTGACAGCAGCCGACTGCCGCCTGAATCTCGTTCATGCGGTAATTACTGCCCCAGTGTCCGTTCCACGGGATGACGTCAAAGTGCGCAGGCATCCAGTATTGAATCGGGTCTGTGCGGCGCTTGGTTATCTTTCCGAAGTGCCAGACGGGGTCGTTCTTGTCGGCGAGCTGGTCGTTCCACGTCTGCGGCATATTGCTCATGCAGCGCAGGTTCTGGATGCCCTTGGCGTATTCATCGTCGTTCGTCGTGATCATGCCGCCCTCGCCGCATGTCGTGATGTTCTTGAGCGAGTGGAACGAGAACGCGCCGCAGTCGCCGATAGAGCCTGCCATGCGGCCCTTGTAGCTGGATCCTGTCGCGTGCGCACAGTCCTCAAGGACCTTGAGATTGTGCTTCTTCGCAATCTCCATTATCGGATCCATGTCAACCATCTGGCCAGCGTAGTGTACAACGTATATGGCCTTGGTCTTTGGCGTGATCTTGCGCTCGACATCGTTCGGGTCGATGTTGAACGTGCGCGGGTCGATGTCGGCAAAGACCGGTACGCCACCCTCCTTGAGAATCACGAGAGAGGTTGCGACGAACGTGTTAGGCGTCACGATGACCTCATCGCCCGGCTTAATGTCAAAAAGCTGCGTCACGACGTGCATCGACGTTGTGCAGCTCGTCGCCGCGAACGCATACTTCGTGCCGGACATCTTCGCGAACTTGTCCTGGAACTCAATTGTCTTCGGCCCCATCGTGAGCGAGTCCTGCGCCATCGCGTCCAGAGCGGCCTTGCGCTCCGCATCGTCGTAGATCGAGCCCATGAAAGAATACGCGACCTTCAGCTTGACGCCGTCGTTTGTCGCGTAGCTCGACGTGATACCGCCTTCGGTCTCGCCGCCGGTGTAGTGGTCATCTTTGATTGCCATTGTCGTTTCTCCTTTTATGAGGTTGTAAAAACGACGCTATTATAGCAGATGGCATCTCGAAATGAAGCAAAATTCCGAGATGAAAAAACATCAAAAAAACTCAACGCCCCCTACGTCAGTACCCGCAGTTCATTATGCTGCGTTCGAAGCCAAACGTTGCAGCGATGAGCGCGGCGCGTATCCACATGCCGTTGCGCATCTGACGCCAGTACATGGCGCGAGGGTCGCGGTCGCAGCAGGTGGCGATTTCGTCGCGTCGCGGAAGCGGATGCATTATCACACCGTCGGGCTTAAGCAACTTCAGCTCCTCTGCGCCGAACTTGAAGCGCGATGTGTCAATCTTCGCAGACGCGCCTTTCGAAGAGTCCCATTCATCCTGTATGCGCGTCATGTAGACCGCATCTGCCTCCTTTACGGCGCTACGGAGATCGTCCACAACCGCGTGCTCAACGCCTTTCGACTTCAGGGTCTCTATAACGTCTTCGGGAACGTGCAGTTCTGGAGGGGCAACGAATATCTGGCGCACGTCGCGGAAGTCCGTCAGAAGATACGATAGCGAACGCACGGTGCGCCCACGAAGCAGATCGCCGCAGAACACGACCGTTCGTCCGTCAAGACCGCCCTTGGTCTCGAACGAACGCACAAGCGTGTACACGTCGAGCAAAGCCTGTGTGGGGTGCTGGTCCTTGCCAGAGCCGGCGTTCAAAATTGGTATCGGCCTGTCGCTGTTGGAAAGCTCCCATGCCATCTTCTCTGCGAGCCCCTGCTCCGGCGAGCGCATTATTATCATGTCAAAGTACGACGAGAACGTACGAATCGAGTCTTCCTTCGTCTCCCCCTTGAACTCCGATGACGTTGCGGCATCACGGACACTTCCCGTCGTAATGCCGAGTATTTGGCAAGCCGCGAGATGCGAGAGGAACGTACGCGAAGACGGTTGAGAAAAGTAAAGCATGGCACGCTTGTGCGCAAGCACATTCTTCAGGTAGAGCGCGCCCTCCTTCGACTTGTTTATGAATCTTATGCGATTCGCAAGCGCACAGAGGCGCTCAAGAAGGCCTCTGTCGAACTGCTGCGCGAACAACGTGTGGTACGGCATGCCGTCCGGTCTCGCCAAATACGGGCGCTTGGCCTCTAGCGGCAGCGCCGCAAAGCTCTCCCATCCTATGTCTGTTAGCCTTAACATCGTCTTTAATTCCTTTCAAAATTCGGTGGGAGTCGGCTCGGTCATCTTCCTATGCAAACGTGAGGCCTCCCGGCACAGGCTCCATTCCGTCACGATAAAGCCAAATCGGCACGGAATGCTTGCCATTCACGAAATCTGCGTACGCAAGGCTGGCGTTCCCGTCCTTCACCGGGATTCTGCATCCCGCAAGCTCAAGCGTTGCGGCCTTGATCGGCTCATCGTTACCATCCACGACCGTCAGCGGCAACACGGCGTCAGGCCCGGAACCAGGCGGGAAAGTCAGCTTTGCAGTCCACCGCAGCTCCGGCAGCTTTTCCGGAGCCGACATGAACGTAAACACGATAGTCTTTCCCTCTGGAGTCTTCATGACTGGGCGAGCTTAGCTTTGAGTTCTCGAACCTCCGACTTGAGCTTCTCGACAATCCGAGGCAACAGCAGGCGCGAACCGAAGTCCCGCTTGCTCTCGGCAGGAGTTCCAAGCACGTACGTCACCGAACCGTCAAGCGACTTTGGAACGCCTGCCTGCGGTCCTACCTGCACACCATCGGCAATCTTTATGTGCCCGGAGATGCCGGCCTGCGCCCAGATTAGACAACCTCGGCCAATCTCGGTAGACCCCGCTACGCCGCTCTGCGCGATAAGACCGGAGTACCCCCTGATCTTCACGTTGTGGCCGACCTGAACAAGGTTGTCGATCTTCGTCATCGGGCCAATGTACGTTCGCCCTATGCGCGCGCGGTCAATGGTCGTGTTCGAGCCTATCTCAACACCGTCGGCAACCTCGACTATGCCGAGCTGCGGAATCTTATCGATCCTTGGAACTCCACCCTCCATACTGGTTGTAAAGCCGTATCCGTCACCGCCAAGTCGCACTCCGCAGTGTATGATGCAGTCGCGACCGATGACGGTGCCTTCCCTCAACGTCACCTGTGGATATATGTGGGTACGAGCACCAATGCGGCAGCCTTCGCCGATAAACGTCTGTGCCTCTATCACCGCGCCATCGCCTAGTTCGACGCCCTTCTCGATAACGGCAAACGCGCCGATATGAACGCTCTCGCCGATCTTCACCGTTGCATCGACAATAGCCGAAGGATGCACTCCTGGCGCACGCACCGGTTCCGGCGGCGCAAATATCCGAGCAGCCGCCATGCACGCACGGTCAGGATCTGCAACTCGAATTATCGCGCATGGCGCACCACGATTCCACTGCGGCGACAAGAGCACTGCCGACGCCTTGGTGGACTCAACCAGCTTGACATGCTTCGGATCCTTGCAGAAGCTCAGATCTCCTGCGCGAGCCTCCTCCAACCCACCACAGGCAAACAATTCTACATCGTCGCCTTCAAGCGTTCCTCCAAGGGCCTTGGCGAGTTCACTTGCCTTCATCTCGGCCCTTTGCCATCTTTGGGTCTACGTTCATAGCGGACAGCATACCGTCAGTTACATCATATTCGGCCTTCATGAACGGAACCGCCGACCTGTCCAGAATGAAATCATATCCTTTCTCCTCCGCGAACTTTGCAATGCGTTTTCGCAGATCCTCAGTCGTGGACTTAAGAAGACGACCTTCGAGATCCTGAAGATCCTGACGGCAGCGAACAGCCTCACTGCGGTAGCGCTGTTCAATTCCGATGAGCTTACGCTGTATCTCCATGAGCTGTTTATCCATGTCCGCCTTGGCCTTATCGGCCAGCATCGGATTGCGAATCTGCTCGGCTAGCTTCTTTCCCTCGGATTGGAGCGTCTCTCCCTCAGACTTGATAGAATCGAGCTTCTTCTGGTAGTCTTTGTCAGTCGAAGTCAGCAATTCCTTGTTTGAATCATAGTTTGGATGGTTCCTCACGAGCATAAGCATGTCAACCACGCCAAACTTAATGTCATCCGCCGCCGATGCGGACACCGCTGCGGCCACCATGACCCCAAAGAGCAATTTCTTCATTATTGTGTACCTTTCTTACCTTTCTGAGTCTTTCAACAGTTTGCGTTCCGTTCCTTAAAAATCGTACCCGACAGTGAACGAGAACGCCTCCTTCTCTGCCTCATCCGGCTTCACGACAGGAGCCGCGACATCGAGACGAATCGGGAACATCGGGATATCGAGCCTGAGACCGGCACCAACAGTCCACGCGAACGTGTCGGACACGTCAATGTCCCAAGTGTCCTCGGCAACGGAGCCTAGGTCGCTGAATATAGCAAAACGCAACATCTTAACAAGAGGAATAGTGTATTCGAAGTTTGCGCAGAAGAGCGTCTTGCCACCCCAAGGAGCATAGTCACCGTAAGGAGTGTAGCCACCATCCCAGCCCCACCAATAATTGTAGCCGCCCCACGGCCCCCAGCCTCCCCAAGTGCGCTGGGCCATCGGCGACACGTTGCGGTACTTTATGCCACGAATGGAGCGCGGGCCACCAAGAAACAGGCGGTCGTATATAGGCAGATCGTCGCTGATCGAGTCAGTCGTCTCGGCTCGGACAGCCGCCATGAAGACATGGTCAATGTTCGCATCAAAGAGCTGACGCCACACGTTGAAGTAACTACGGTGGCTGAAGCCGAGCCTCCAGTACTCATTGTCGCCAGCTGGCGCGACGTCTAAATATATGCGCGTGACGTGACCTTTTGTCGGAATGCGGAAGTTGTCGCGGCTGTCCTTCTTCCAGAAGAAGTGAAGTACGGGTTCCATTGCGTCGCCGTACTCGCGCTCCTCAATCATGTATAGAGGACCTGTACGGCCAGCGTACGTGTAGTTGCCCCAGTCAACGTCGTCGAACTCGATGTACTCACCGGACAGCCCGACGCCGACGCGCCCGAATGGATCCCACGTAGGCCAGAACTTGACTGGATATGTGAGCGACGCCATCGCACCGGAGCGAATTAGGTCATACTGATCGTACCAACGGAGGCGACGATATATGTCAATCGACAACTCAAGCATTCGACTGAAAAGATGCGGCTCAACAAAACCGATTTCGGCCGACTGGTAGCGCGGACCCCAGGCCACGTAAACACGCCCCTTCTGGCCCGCGCCACGGAATAGCTTTGACGGCGCGAACAAATCGAAGTTGTTCTGGTTCACCTCGGCCGAGATGTATACGGAGTCGACCGTGGACGCTCCTATGCCGACCATGAACGAGCCGGTGTTCTTCTCTTCCACCTCGTAGACCAGGTCGCGCCATTCCGCGCCGTTCTCGTCCTTGCCGCGCGCAGACGATTCAAGATAGTAGCGCACCCGCTGGAAGTAGTCGAGGTTCTCAAGGCGCTTCTGCGAACGCTCCGCACGGTCTGCGAGCATCCTGTCGCCAGGGCCAAGCGCGATCTCACGGCGGATTACCTTGTCCATCGTATAGTCGTTTCCGCGTATCTTCACCTCGTTTATCACGACCGGCACGCCCTCGGTCACCTTGAACACAACGTTTACAACGTTCTTTTCGTCCGTAGGTATGCATCTGGTGTCAACATGCGTGTCCGCAAGGCCAAGGTCACCTGACCCGACTGCGACTTCAATGCGGTGAGCGGCCTCCTGAAGCGCCTTCTCTCCCGCAATCATCCCAGCAGCCGGAAGAAGGCTGCGATCCTTGACCGCATCCTCCGGATAGCGCGTGAGGCCTGTTATGGATATCTTGCCGATGCGGTACTGCAGGCCCTCCTCAAAAGCGAAAACAAGATTGCACTTGCCGTCCGACACAGGAACGCGCTCAGGTCCAGTGACCTTCACATCGAGGTAGCCATGGTTGCGGTAGACTTCTGCGAGCTTGTCGCAGCACTGCGCAAGCTGATCCTTGGTTACAGGGCTGTCGGTGAACCATCCGACAGGATTCCACCATGGCAAATCATTAATTGACTCGCGCAGCTCCGCCGTGTCCACAATCGCTTCGGACGGAGCCCAGCCCGGCCGAAGCTTGCGCCAAAGCGGAACATCCACTGCATGTTCAGCGCCGGAAAACACGTAGTCGGCGACCTTCTGCCTCGCGCCCTCGTCGATTACAAACGTCACACTCACGTCGTTTCCACCGATAAGCTTCGTCTGGTACGCAACCTTTGCGTCTGGATAGTACTTTTTCTGATAGGCAAGTCTGACTCGCGCCGCTGCAGCCGAAAGATCTGATTCACCATAGAGGTAGCCGTCCTTCAACGCGGCCTCGCTAGACACCTTCGATTCGCTCAGTTCAACGTTGCCCTGCACCGCTATCGGACCGGCATAGCGCATCTTGCGCTTCACGAAAAACGTGACCTCTACACCTCCGGTGACACGTTGCGCATCAGCAGAAATATCCTCAAATTCGCCAGACTTCTTCAATGAGTTTACGTCGCGCGTGACAATGACAGGATCATATGCCTGACCCACCTTGGTCTGGCATCTACTTGCAACGGACGACGTATCGCCGCCAAACCCATCAAGAGCCCTCACTTTGACCTCGGTCACGTCCGCCGCGAACGCGCACACGGACACCGCAATCGACATCAAGACAATAAGTTTTTTCATGATATGCGTATTGTATCAAAAATCAGTGGCGAACGGGAAGCGAAACTAGATATTTTAACGCCTCGCGAAAATGTCCAATGTCAGGTTCGGCGGTGGTCTTTACCTTACCGACGCCCGCAAGAACCTCAACGGAACCACCTGGCGACGTGCGCCTCCAGTCGTCCAAGCCTGAAAGAAGCGCATCCTGCTGCTGCAACAGATACTGCGAATGAACAAGTCCGTCAAGCGTGCCGCACTCGCTAAAGAGATCAATAATTTTGTCACGGGCGGATTCAGTGACATTGCCTGCGATGACAGCATATGCGAGGTCTATGAGTACGCCAATTGACACCGCATATCCATGTGGAAGCTTCCATCCGCTCATGGCCTGCAGGCGCAACGCCGACCAAAGCGCCAAGGTTGTGCCGCCCTTCTTGTTGCGAGATGCGAACGCGGCGCTCACAATGTCATCCAGCGCAGCCTGGTCACGACCGTGATATGGAGTCGCCATTGCCGTGATGCGCTTGAGGAGCGCAGAGTCTCGGGCGAGCGAGAGTCGCACCGCCTCGCCTATGCCTCCGCGCCAGACACCGTCCAGCACCGTCTGTGCGAAGCTCGTGTCCACTATCACACCTGCCGGCATAGACCACACGCGAAACGCGTCCTTCACCGACGCCGAGTTGAGCGCGGAGTAGTCCGCAAAGGCAGCGTCCAGCATGGCCTCGGGCGTAGTGGGCATGCGAATGACTGGAATGCCGCCCATGACCTGTGCGGCAGCCCACCCGGCAACGTCCAGCAGTGCTCCTCCTCCGATTGCTAGCACGAAGTCAGAACGCCCCAGCCGTGCACCGAGCATCGCAGTTGCCACGCGTACCGCACTCTGCATGTCGTCCATTTTCGCCCTCTCGCCTCCGCCTACGACCACAGGACTCCCAGCCAGCTCTATGCCGTGCGTATGCACATACCGACCGATTTTCATGCCGAGTCCCTCCGTGCGCTGCACAACGTTCTGGTCAGCCACGAGCAGGACTCGCGGCGCAGGCGCACCTTCGCGCCCGTTCAAAAGCATCTTCGCAAGTGCGTCGGACGACTCACCAAACACATTCTTCACGAATTCAACGGGATATGTCAAGCAGTTCTTGTGCATGTTTCCTCACTACGCTGGTTATTTTCTCTCCGCCCAACATCCGGGCGATTTCTGAAACTCTTTCGTCTCCTTCCACTGCAGCGATGCTCGTGCGAGTTCGCCCGTGTGAAACCGTCTTCGCAACGACAAGATGCCTGTCTCCGTACACCGCTGTCTGCGGCAGGTGTGTCAAGGCAATCGCCTGTCTGCCCGAAGACACCTTTCTAAGCCGCTCTCCAACGGCGCGACCCGCCTCGCCACCAACGTTGGCGTCGATCTCATCGAACACAAGCGTAGGCGCACGCGCCGACTCGGGTGCCACGGCGAGCGTTGCCGACGTAATCGCAAGAAGAACACGCGCAATCTCGCCAGACGACGCTATGTCAGCAAGCGGACGCGCCGCTTCGCCTGGATTCGGCGCGAACATGAACATCACTCGGTCACAGCCGTGCGGCGCAGGCTCTGCCCGCTCCAACTTAATGGAGAAACCCGACTGCTTGAACCCAAGCCCGTGTAGTTCGCACGTAGCAGCCTTGGCAAGTTTTTCCGATGCCTTGAATCGCGCCTTCGTAAGCACCGCCCCTGCAGACTTGAGGGCCTTGTCAGCCTCAGACAGCTCCGCCTCAAGCGCCCGCATGCGCTCTTCGCGATTCTCAAGCGCATCTAGCTTCTGACGTTTCTCCTCCAGCAATGAAGACAAGCCCGCCACACTTCCGCCTCGCGGCAGATATTTGCGCATGAGCCGATTGACAAGCGTAAGCCTCGCGTCAAGTTTTTCCAAATCATCGGCAGCCCCGTCAAGCCCGGAGACCGTATCGGCAACCGTGCGCGAAAGCTCCTGCAGACGCACCATCAGCTCATCCGCCTCGACCGCCCATCCAGCTGCCTGCGGCAAATGCCTCGCCATCACGTCCAGCTTCGGCCTCACAGCCGCAAGTATAGCCGACGCGCTCTCATCGCCTCCAAGCGCTTCGGCGACCGCACTCGCATTCTCGACAATTTCCTCCGAATGCGCCGCCGCCGCATGGCGCTCCGCAAGCGTCTCGTCGTCTTCAGTCAAGGCCGCCGAGGAAATCTCGTCTATCTGATATCTGAGAAGTTCAAGCGCATCCGGGTCAGCCGCGCTGGTCGCGCAAATAGCCTCGAGCCGCGCCCTGCACTCCTCGCGCGCCGACCACCGTTCGGCATATGCACGGACAAGCGGCGCATCAGCGACTAAACCGCCAAATGAATCAAGAACCTCGCGCTGCCCCGACTCGTCGGCAAGTCGCATCGCAGCAGACGGCCCATGTATATCGACAAGCCCACGGCCAAAGTCTCGCAACTCAGCGATGGACACGCTCTCATCGTTAATCCAGGCACGTGAGCGTCCTTCGCGCGTAACCGTGCGGCGAACAACAACTCTGTCGCCAAAATTCGCCTCTACCTCCGCCTCCTTCGCGCCGTCGCGCACGACAGACGCATCGGCACGTGCACCCAGCACAAAGCCAAGCGCACCCATTAGAACGCTTTTGCCTGCGCCGGTCTCGCCAGTGAGCACGTTCAGCCCTGATGCAAACTCGACATCGACGCTTTCAACTAACGCGTAGTTCCTTACTCTAAGACTCTTCAGCATTATATGCTGCCGAAACAACCTCAATGACCGACAAACCTACAAAACCATTCGGAAAACCTAATGGAGCGGGCGATGGGAATCGAACCCACGTAAGAAGCTTGGGAAGCTCCTATTCTGCCATTGAATTACGCCCGCTAAACGAACAAAGCAACTGGCGGAGAGAGAGGGATTCGAACCCCCGATACCCTTGCGGGTATGCATGATTTCGAGTCATGTGCATTCAACCAGGCTCTGCCAT
>CACYCL010000155.1 GCA_902772905.1 uncultured bacterium
ACCCTGCTCGTGAAGGGCACGAACCTTGCGGACGCGACGAAGGTGCTCTTCCGCTTCACCGAAGGCGGCGAACCTTTCCATGAGGCGTACCCGACCGACGTGACGGATACGGTGGTGGATTGCGGCAGCCTTGGCTATTCGGGCGAGATTGAAAGCTCGGACGGCTACATCTCGGTCGTCACGCCTAACGGCGAGAGCAACAAGCTCCCCTGTGCCTTCGCCGTGTAGGCGGGGAAGTTGCTTTCATGCGTGGGCGGGCGGTCTTCGGGCCGCCCGCCTTTTCGCGTTTCCACGTCATTGACTGGTAAATTTACAGTTGCTTGTCTGGAGGCTGCACCGGGAGACTTGACCGCTTCCCGAAACGCCTATACGACCCTCAGGTGCTTCGCAGGTGTTCTGCTCATTTGCCTTTGGGGGCTTGGTCTGTCATGATCGCGTCGAAACCTCCACGGGCGGCGATTCTGTACAGACCCTTGCGACCTATTTTCGTGTGGTCGATTATCAGGTATCGCTTGTCGGCGGCGTCGAGCACTTTGCGGAGAATCTCGGCTTGGTGCTCGTGGTTGGTTGTGGCTGTTTTGCTGTCCAGCCCGAATGCGGATATGAAAGCCTTCGTTATGTTGTACCGCGAAAGCTGTTCATGTGCGGATACGCCGAGAATAGAGTTCAGCTGCGGGTCGTAATTGCCGCCAAGTCCGATCATGGACCAGCGCGCCGGATATTTCCTGAAGATATGCATTACCGGCACGGAGTTGGTTATGATCGTGAGGTGATCCAGTTCGCATCGTGTGAGCAGCAGCGCGAGTTCGTATGTCGTGGTTGAAGAGTCTAGGAAGATGATGTCACCCTCCTCTATTATGTCCAGTGCCTTCTTGGCTGCTGCGATCTTCTCGGCGCGGTTGGCAATGACGCGATCCTGATATGCGCTTGCCAGGTCGCCGGGGTCAACAACCTCTCTGTAGACGACTCCGCCTCTGACGCGCTCTATTGCGTCACGGGCCGCGAGGGCGACGATGTCGCGGTGGATCGTTGCAGAGCTGACGCCGAACTTCTCCATGAGTTCTTGCATCGAGCATGATTTGCGCTCCTTTACGAAGGCGAGTATCCGGCGAATGCGTATGTTGTCCATGCGCGATATTATACCATCTTTTTAAGATTTCTCAAACCGTGTCATGTCATCTCATAGAAACGATAGCCGTTCTCACTGCGATTGTGGTATAATTCCCGCGATGACGAATAGTGACTACATAGGCATCGGCTTCTGCTCCAACGACCATCTGGCGGTTCTGCCGTTCATCCCGATGGACACGAAGGTCAAGATGGTTTCACATGCCATAATGGGCGGTGGCCCGGCGGCGAACTCAACGGCCGGGGCCGCAGCGCTCGGCATGTCCGCCGCTTTCGTTGGAACTGTTGGCGACGACGCCGACGGGCGGATGATTCTCGACGACTTTGCCCGGCAGGGCGTGGACACGTCGATGGTGAAGGTGCGCCCAGGCGCGACAAGCGCCATAGCATACCTCTGGATAGAGGAGAAGACGGGCAATCGCTCATGCGCATGGACGCGTGAAGGGCTCAGCGAGCTTTCCGCAGAGGAAATCGACCCAGAGGCCATTTCCGCCGCGAAAGTCCTGCATCTCGACGGGCACAACGCGGCCGGGGCGATAGCCGCCGCAAAGGTGGCGAGGGAGGCGGGCGTGACGGTCATGTACGACGCTGGAACCCATCGTGATGGAATGGACGAGCTTTTGCCGCTTGCCGATCTGCTTGTCTGCTCCGAGGAATTCATACTGAAGCTAACAGGGCTTTCAGGCGCAGAGGAGGCAGTGAGGCAGGTCTGGGCGAAGTACAGGCCGAAGGTATGCGGGGCCACGATGGGCGCAAGGGGGTCGATGTGCTTTGACGGCAAGGACTTTGTGAAGTGCCCTGCGTTCCATGTCGAAAAGGTCGTGGACACGACAGGCTGCGGCGACCTGTTCCACACGGGCTTCGCCGTGCGCTGGCTTGAGACGCACGATCTCATGGAGTGCCAGCGGTTCGGTGCGGCAGTAGCGGCCATAAAGTGCCGAGGGCTCTCTGGCCGTCCGCCGTCCGCGCCGACGCGCGCGGAAGTAGATGAGTTTCTGAAAGAAAGGGGCAAATGAAATGTTCAAGATTGGCTATCTGCCGCTCAGCAAGGTAAACTGGACAAACGACACGCTTGAGGCCGCGCGCGAAGACGCGATCAAGTTCCTCAAGACGCTTCCGGACGTAGAGGTAATCGCGCCCGATCACATGCTCGCGCTAGAGGGCGAGGCAATAGAGGTGCTGGAACAATGGGAAAAGGACCGCCCGGATCTCATCGTGACGCACTTCCTGACGTTCTCGCTGGGCGTGGTCCCGCCGATGTTTGCGCAGCGGCTGAAGGTTCCTGTTCTTCTGTGGTCTCAGCCGGAGCCAGACCCAAATGGCGGTCGCCTCCAGAACAACTCGTTCTGCGCGGCGAACATGAACGCACACCACATGTGGCGTCTCGGAATACCATACTTCTATGTCCACGCCCAGGCTGGCACCAAGGCGGCAGAAGAGGGGCTGATGAAGCAGATTCGCGTTGCCCAGGCCATGAAGGCTCTCGGAAGGATGCGCATCGGTCTCATCGGCGGGCGCGTCCCCGGGTTCTTTACGAGCTGCGTGGACGAAATGATGCTTCGCCGCACTCTCGGACCGGAGGTAAAGATCATAACCGAGCACGAACTCTTCACCGTCGCGAAGAACTTGACGGACGAAGAGGTAGCGAAGGGCATGGCGATCATTGACGAGGATCTAAAGACTCCGCCGTCCGATGCGCCGAACAGTGCGCAGAAGGAGAAGTCGGCTCGTCTCATCGCGGCGGTGATGAAGCTGAAGGAGAAGTTCTTCGTGGACACCTTCGCGATGCGCTGCTGGCCGGAGGTGATCTTGAACGAGTTCTACGGCATTGCCGTATGCTCAACGCTTGGGCACCTTACGAACCACGGCTATCTCACAGCCTGCGAAGGCGACGTGTATGGCGCGGTGATGATGCGCATCGGGCAGGTCATCTCCGGTGAGCTGCCGTTCTTCTGCGACCTCATCATCTGCGAGGGCGACCATGGAACGGTCTGGCACTGTGGCGCGGCTCCATGCAGGCTTGCAAAGCCTGGCTGCTCGCCTGAACTGCACTGCTCGGCGACTGTCGAGGGCGGCGGCGTGAAGGGCTGCACCGGCGAGTTCCCTCTCAAGCCTGGCCGCGTGACTCTTGCGCGCCTTGGGGAGACTCGAGACGGCACGGGCTTCAGAATGTTGGTCTGCCCGGGCACAGGAATCGACACCGACCTGTTCGTGCGCGGCACGCCGCTCAACGTCAAGTTCGATGCCGGCTGCGAGGCTGTCCGCCGTGAAGTCATGGAGAATGGCTGGGAGCATCACTACACTCTCATGTACGGAGACCGCGTCGATGAACTGACGGCATTCTGCCGCAACATGAATATCGAGATGCATCTCGTTAAGTAAGACACCGAACTTGCTTGGTGTAGTTGAAGGGCCGCAACCAAAGTTGGCGGCCCTTCAATGCTTATCTCATTAAGCCTGAAGCCATGCTGTGCAGTGGGAGATGGGTGGAGATAAGGGGAGTCGAACCCCTGACCTTCTCAATGCCATTGAGACGCTCTACCAACTGAGCTATATCCCCATTTGGAAAACGCGCATAGTATATCATATCGGCGTGTTCGTTGTCAATGGCCCAAAGCAAAAAACGAAAATCGCCGCGACTGGCTGTACTGGTTCAAGTTTGTCATGCGGCGGGCTTTAACTTAGCACGTGCATAAATGATATAATATGCGGCATGGGAAAATGTCGTGAAAATCAGCTGCTTCAGCACGGGCACATCCTCATGCTTGACGGTGGCATGGGTACGCTGCTGCAGGCACGTGGACTTCAACCTGGCGAGACGCCCGAGCTGTGGAATCTATCGCGTCCAGACGATGTACGCTCTGTGCATGATGCGTATTTTGCCGCTGGCGCAGATGCCGTGTATGCCAACACCTTTGGCGCGAACGGTGCGAAGTATCATGGCGACGCGCCTCTTGCTGACGTGATTGAATCCGGCATTGCCATAGCGAAGGACTCGGCTGCGCGTGCAGGCGGCAGACGCTTTGTCGCGCTCGACATTGGGCCAACTGGACGTCTGCTCAAGCCAGCCGGCGACTTTGAGTTTGACGCGGCGTACGATGCTTTTGCAGAGCCTGTTCGGCTAGGTGCGGCAGCTGGCGCTGACTTTGTCGTCATTGAGACCATGGGCGATGCATACGAGCTCAAGGCTGCGGTTCTTGCAGCGAAGGAGAACTGCGACCTTCCTATCCTTGCGACTGTTGCGCTTGGCGACGACGGCAAGATGCTTACCGGCGCAGACGTGGACTGCGTGGCGGCACTTCTTGAGGGACTGCGTATAGACGCCCTCGGGCTCAATTGCGGCTTCGGCCCGGACAGGATGCAGGGGTTTGTGAGACGCTTGCGCACGCAAACGTCGCTCCCGATTGCGGTTAAGCCTAACGCGGGGCTTCCGAAGGTAGTTGACGGGCGCACCGTGTTCACTGTTGGCCCTGAGGAGTTCGCCCGTGATGTCTTGGCGCTCGTCGAGTCGGGTGCGTCCATTGTCGGTGGATGCTGTGGCACGACACCAGAGCACATCGCAGCAGTCGCCAAGGCGCTTGCGGGCAAGCCTGCGCCAACTTCCGCAGTCGTTACGGACAGGACTGTTGTTACGTCTGGTTCTAGGGCTGTCGAGATTCCGTTTGACGACACCATAATAATAGGCGAGCGCATAAACCCGACAGGAAAGAAGAAACTCAGGGCCGCGCTTGAATCCGGTGACGTGGCGTATGTGCTGCGCGAGGCCGTTTCGCAGGCCGAGGCAGGGGCGCACGTGCTTGATGTCAACGTCGGAGTTCCCGGCATAGACGAGCCAGCCGTATTGGACGCGACCGTGCAGGCCGTGCAGAGCGTGACGGACCTGCCGCTCCAGATTGACACTTCCGATGTCGCCGCGCTGGAGCGCGCGATGCGCCACTACAACGGCAAGCCGCTTGTCAACTCGGTCAACGGCAAGGATGAGTCGTTGAAGACGGTTCTGCCGCTTGTCGCAAAGTACGGCGGCGCGGTGGTGGCTCTCACTCTGGACGAATCTGGCATTCCGTCCACGGCTGACGGGCGCATTGCGATAGCGAGGAAGATCCTGGCACGAGGTGCAGAGTGCGGTCTTTCTCCGCGTGATTTCGTTGTGGACGTTCTCTGCATGGCAGTGAGCGCGGAACCGCAGAGCGCGAATGTAATACTTGAGTCGCTCAGGAGAGTGCGCGCCGAGCTTGGCTGCCGCACGTGTCTTGGAGTGTCCAACATATCTTTTGGGCTTCCGGCGCGTCCGCTCATCAATGCGGCGTTCTACACAATGGCTCTTGCGAACGGACTTTCGGCGGGAATCGTAAATCCGCTTGCCGCCGACATGATGACGGCGTATCGCGCATACCGCGCTCTTGCGGCGCGTGATGCGAGCTGTCTGGAATGGGTCGAGGCGTTCAAGGAGTATCGTCCGTCGGCCCAGGTGGCGTCTGGCTCGTCCGCCCAGCAAGCGGTCTCATCTGCCGCATGCGCGCAGGATGGAGGCGGCGGTGCGCTTTTTTCCGCCGTGCGCAGAGGGCTTAAGGCAGATGCGGCGGAGGCGGCAAGGGCGGCGATCGCAGGCGGCACAGCGCCGTTGGACGTTATTGCGGACGGAATTGTGCCTGCACTTGAGACTGTAGGCAGGGGCTTTGAGTCAGGCAAGGTGTTTCTGCCGCAGCTTCTCATGTCCGCAGAGGCGGCGGGCGCGGCGTTCGAAGTGGTGCGCGCGGCCATGCCGGCACAGGGCGGTGCAGTGCGTGGGCCCATCGTCGTCGCTACGGTGAAGGGAGATATACACGACATCGGAAAGAACATCTGCCGTGCGCTGCTTGAGAACTACGGTTTCAAGGTCATCGACCTTGGACGTGACGTTTCGCCGGAAACGGTGGTCTCCGCTGCGTTACGCGAGAAGGCGAGGCTTGTAGGGCTTTCCGCGCTGATGACTACAACGGTTGGCGCGATGGAGGCGACGGTTAGGCTTGTGCACGAGCATGTGCCGGGCTGCCAGGTCACGGTCGGCGGCGCAGTGCTTACGGCAGAATATGCGGCGAAGATAGGAGCCGACCACTACACAAAGGACGCGATGGGGCTTGTGCGACTTGCCGAGTCGATGTTTCCTCAGGCGTGATGAATATGGATGCATGGAGTGCAAGATGAAGTTCTGGATTCACACTTACGGCTGTCAGATGAACGTGCGCGACTCGGAAGCGGTGGAGGCGCTTCTTGAGGCGGCGGGGCATGTGAAGTCGGTTGGCGAGGACGATGCCGACGTAGTGATAATAAACAGCTGCACCGTTCGGCAGAAGGCCGAGGAGAAGGCGATAGGGAAGTCGGGGTACCTTTGTTCCAAAGGGAAGATCGTTGGGCTGATGGGTTGTGCCGTAAAGAGACTCGGCGAGGATGTTTTCAAGAAACTTCCCAAGATATCATTTGCCGTCGGGCCGCGTTGCTTCGGGCTGATACCGAAGATACTCGCCGAAGGCCGCTATCCTTGCCTTGAAGTCGGCGACAACGAGGTGCCAGAGGGCCTTGACGCGCATCCGGTGACAGGCAGGGCCGGCACGTTTGCTGCCGTGCAGAGCTACGTGACGGTAATGATCGGCTGCGACAACCGCTGCAGTTATTGCATCGTTCCAGACGTGCGCGGGCACGAGTGGTGCAGGCCGGCGGACGAGATAGTCGCTGAGGTCAGCTGCCTTGCTGCGCGAGGAGTGAAGGAAGTATGCTTGCTCGGACAGAGCGTGTTGCGCTACCGTGGATCGGATGGCACCTCGTTTCCAGCTTTGCTTCGGCGGCTGCAGGATGTCAACGGCTTGGAGCGCATACGTTTCACGTCCGCGCATCCGAACGGTTGCACTGACGAGTTGGTGGCTGCGTACCGCGACTGCCCCAAGGTCTGCCGACACCTGCATCTGCCGGTGCAGTCCGGCTCGGACCGCATACTTGCGGACATGGGACGGCGTTATACGCGCGAGCAGTATCTTGCCGCAGTGGCAAAGCTTCGGGCGTTCGATCCGGAGATTGCCGTTACGACGGATGTCATAGTCGGCTATCCGGGCGAGACGGAAGCCGACTTTGAGGCGACGCGTTCGCTGCTTGACGAAGCAGGAATCGACAATTCGTTCGTGTTCAAGTACTCTCCGCGTCCGGGAACGCGTGCGGCGGCGCGTCCCGACGACGTGCCGCGCGAAGAGAAGGAGCGGCGCGACCAGGTGCTGCTTGCCGACCAGGAGCGGCGCGGACTCAGGCGCAATGCCGCGCTTGTGGGCACTGTTCGCGACGTAATGGTGGAGGGTCCGTCGAAACGCAACAAGGCGCGGCTCGCCGGACGCGACACCGGCAACCGAATCGTGGTGTGGGACTGCGACGATCCGGCAGCGAGCGCCGTGGGATCGATTGCCAGGATTCGCGTGCTTGAGGCGCACCCGCAAATACTTGTTGGCGAAGAGTGCGCGGAAAATATGGTATAATACGCGGAAACAGAGGAGCAACAATGGCTGAAATCACCGAAGAAATGAGACGGCACAGCGCGGCGCACCTGATGGCGCGCGCGATCATGAACCTTTTCGAAGATGTCCAGGTCGACATAGGTCCCGCTACAGACGAGGGCTTCTACTACGATTTTGACCTGCCACACCGCCTTTCCACCGAGGACTTCCCGAAGATCGAGACGGAGATTGCCAGGCTTATCGCGCTTGACGAGCCGTTCGTGCGCAAGGAGGTCTCCGCCGACGAGGCTAAGGCCCTGCTTGCAGGGCAGAAGTACAAGCTCGAGCGCCTTGCAGACGTCGTCGCGGATGGCGTTGCGATTTCGACCTATTCGGTCGGCGACTATGTCGAAATGTGCCGTGGCCCCCATGTTGAGCACAGTGCCCAGATCGGCGTCGTCAAGCTAACCCGCGTCGCCGGAAGCTACTATCGTGGCGACGAGAAGAACAAGATGCTTCAGCGCGTCTACGGCATCGTCGCCAAGGATCAGGCCGAGCTTGATGCTATTATCGCACGAGAGGAGGAGGCGAAGCGCCGTGACCACCGCGTCCTCGGCAAGCAGCTTGAGCTTTTCACGATTACGGAGTCTGTAGGTCCGGGGCTTGCGCACTGGCTGCCGAAAGGAGCGCGCGTGCGTGTTGCGATTGAGGAGTACTGGCGCAAGAAGCACTACGAGGCTGGCTACGAGATAATCTACACTCCGCACGTTGGGAGATCGAATCTCTGGGAGACTTCGGGGCATCTTTCGTTCTACAAGGACGGCATGTTCCCCGTTATGCACGTGCAGGAGGGCAGCGGCGACGATGCGTATGTGCAAGACTACTACGTCAAGCCGATGAACTGTCCGTTCCACATACAGGTCTATCAGTTCAAGAAACGCAGCTATCGCGACCTGCCGCTCAGGTACGCAGAGCTGGGCACGGTGTACCGCTACGAGAAGGACGGTGTCAGGCACGGTCTCTTCCGCGTGCGCGGCTTCACTCAGGACGATGCCCACATCTTCTGCACTCCTGAGCAGATCGTCGCCGAAATCAAGGCGACCGTGGAGTTTGCGAAGAACATGCTCGGCAAGTTTGGCTTCCACGACATTCAGGCGTATCTTTCGACGAAGCCCGCGAAGGCTGTGGGCGATCCCGCGCGCTGGGAGCAGGCCACGCAGTCGCTCAGGGACGCGCTTGACCAGGAGGGCATGAGCTACGAGGTCGACGAAGGCGGCGGCGCGTTCTACGGTCCGAAAATCGACATGAAGATCAAGGATGCGCTTGGGCGTCCTTGGCAGCTCGGAACTGTGCAGTTCGACTTCAACCTGCCGGAGCGCTTCAACCTCACGTATGTTGGAGCTGACGGAAAGGAACATCAGCCCTACATGGTGCACCGTGCGCTGCTCGGCTCCATCGAGCGTTTCTTTGGAATCCTCATCGAGCACTACGCAGGAGCGTTCCCGCTATGGCTTGCGCCTGAGCAGGTCCGTGTGCTGCCTGTCAGCGACAAGGCACTCGCCTACGCGACGAAGGTGCGTGACGGACTTCGCGCCGCTGGACTGCGCGTTGATGTCGACGCATCGGCCGAGAAGCTTGGTGCTAAGATACGCGAGGCGACGCTCATGAAGGTGCCGTACCAAGTCGTCGTCGGTCCACGTGATGAGGCGGCGGGTACTGTGTCGGTGCGTAGCCGCAGCGACGGTGATCTCGGCGCAATGGCGCTGGATGCGCTAGTTGCCCGGCTTCAGGCGGAAATGAAGTAGTTGAAACGCGCTTTCACGCTGATCGAGCTTCTGGTGATCGTCGGCATTATGGGGCTGATGGTCACCGTAGGGATTGTGAGTGTACGAGCTGGCCAGGGTGCGTCGCGCGTGAAGGGCGCCACGCGCGACGTCTTCGCCGCTATACGTCATGCACGCTCCACCGCGCTCGTAACTCAGCAGCCGGCGATCATAACTTATTCCACTGCCGAAGTTGACGGCGAGGTCGTTGCCAAAGTCGAGATAACGTCCGCAAAGCTGATGACTGAGGGCGTCGACAAGTCGAAGGTGCGGACAGTCACAGGCCAGCCGCTGAAATCGACTGAATCCGAATCTGCGGCAGAAGGCGGAGAGGGCGAAGGTGGAGGCAAGTCAGGCAATACGCTTGAAGAGGTGCTGTTCGCGCCGATTGACGAGAACATAGTCAAGGGCATGCGCATCAAGGTCGTGGTTGGTGAAGGTGGCCTAGGCGAGTCCGATGAAGCCCACCGCCCGAAGATATCGGTTTTTTCCAACGTCGATTATCTGCTCGGTCGTTACAAGGAAGCGGCAAAGGCAGATGAGACGAAAACGCAAGAGACAGGCAAGACCGATGCCGCGTCCGACGCCAAGCCGGAAGATGAACACCAGGAGCCGGTGTCAGTCGTGTGGGAGACTAACGGTCGCGTAGAACCGCATCAGGTCTGGGTGTATGCCGACGGCAAGAAGCCGGAGAGTGGGCTCTCGATACGCATTGACAGATTTGGTGCTGCCAAGGTCGTTTCGGGCGACGGTAGCGAAGAGGACTGACCTCGCCTTTTAACTTATTTTGCTATAATACGCGCTAAGCGACGAAAGGAACAAAAGCATGGCAGAGAGGTCAGCAGTATATCCAGGAACGTTTGATCCTATGACGCTTGGTCATTTCGACCTCATAAGAAGATCGGCCAAGTTGTACGACAGGCTTGTTGTTGCAGTGGCCGCGACAAGCAAGAAGCAGGGCGCACTGTTCGATGCCGATGAGCGGCTTGCCATGATACGCGAGGATGTGCGCCGTGCACGCCTCAGGAACGTTGAGGTCAAGCTTCTCGACTGTTTGCTTGTTGAGTTCTGCCGTCGCGAGCGGGCGCGTGTAGTCATACGCGGCGTTCGGGTATATTCCGATTTTGAGTACGAGTTCCAGATGGCGCTGACCAACCGGCGCATGGCTCCAGAGATCGAAACGCTGTTCATGATGCCAAGCGAGAGCCTTGCGTACGTCACTGCATCGACCGTTCGCGAAATAGCCAGCTACGGCGGCGACACGGCGCCGTTCGTCACGGCGGCCGTGCAGAAGAGACTTGCCGCGCACCATCAATCGGAATTAGTGGTATAATACACAACTGCTATGGAAAAGAAAACTAACGCATTCAAAGCCGAGATCGCAGAGATGCTCGATCTCGTCGTAAATTCACTGTACTCCAAGAAAGAGATATTTCTTAGGGAGCTCGTGTCCAATGCGTCGGACGCAATTGACCGAGCCAAGTTCCTTGGACTCACGGACAAGTCGCTAATCGCCGACAATCCGGAGTGGAAGATTCAGATTGCCGCCAACAAGGGAGAGAAGACGCTGACCGTGTCCGACAACGGCACGGGCATGGACGAGACCGACCTTGAGCAGAACCTCGGCACGATTGCGCGTTCTGGCACGAAGAAGTTCCGCGAGATGCTGAAGGAGAAGGGCGGCGAGTCGCTGCCGGAGCTTATTGGACAGTTTGGCGTGGGATTCTACGCGGCGTTTATGGTTGCCGACAAGGTGACAGTCGAGACGCTCAAGCGCGGCACCGAGACGCCGCTCAGGTGGGAGTCAGACATGTCTGGCGGCTACACGGTATCCGACGGCGACCGCGACTTCCCAGGCACTTCCGTGACGCTTCATCTGCGCGATGACCAGCTTGAGTATCTTGACTGGTGGCGTGTCGAGGATCTTGTCAAGAAGTACTCCGACTTCATTGCGTACCCCATAACCTTCCGGCAGGTCGATCCTCCAAAGGACGAGAAAGACGACGACCGCAAGCGCCGAGAGGAGCGTGAGGCTAAGCCGCTCAACACCATGGTCGCACTGTGGAAGCGCGCCAGGAAGGATGTAAAGCAGGATGAGTACGATGAGTTCTACAAGCACCTGACGCACGACTGGGAAGCGCCGTTCGAAACGATTCCGTTCTCAGGCGAAGGAGCAGTTGAGTTCAAGGCGCTCCTGTTCCTGCCGAAGAGGGCGACGATGGAGCTTTTCATGCCGCAGCAGAAACGCGGGCTTTCGCTCTACGTGCGCAACGTGTTCATAGGCGACGACATAGAGATGCTGCTGCCGAGCTGGCTGAGGTTCGTGAAGGGTGTCGTTGACTCCAGCGATTTGCCGCTCAACGTGTCGCGCGAGATGCTTCAGGACGATGCCATTGTGCAGAAGATAAAGTCTGCCGTCACTTCAAAGGTGCTTTCAACGCTTGAGGACCTAAAGAAGAAGGACGCGAAGCGTTACGACGAGTTCTGGAGCGCATTTGGAGCCGTCATAAAGGAGGGCGTCCATACCGACTACGCTAACGCAGACCGCCTCAAGAAGCTTCTCAAGTACCCAACAGCCCGCACGGATGCCGGGAAAACGGTGTTCCTTGAGGATTACGTAAAGGACATGGCCTCTGGCCAGAAGGACATTTACTACCTCTGCGCCGAGCGCGAGGAGGATGCCCGCCGCTCGCCGCAGCTCGAAGCCGCTCGCAAGCACGGGTGCGACGTGCTGCTCTGGTGCGATCCTGTGGACGACTACCTTACCGAGTCGCTGCGCGAGTTCGATGGCAAGTCGTTCGTAGACATCGCGAAGGGCGACGTCCAGTTCGGCAGCGAAGAGGAGAAGAAGGCGGAGAAGGAGGCGAACGAAAAGGCGGCCGCCGACCTAAAGCCGTTCCTTGAGAACGTGAAGAAGGAGCTTGGCGAGAGGGTTTCGGACGTGCGCGTCTCGACACGGCTGACTGACTCCCCGTGCTGCCTCGTCGCGCAGGAGCATGCCATGCCGCCGTCGATGGTGCGCATGATGCGGGCGATGAAGCAGGACGTGCCGGACGAGAAGCGCATTCTTGAGATCAACGCGGCGCATCCGCTCGTCTCGAAGCTGAAAGGTCTTGACGGGGATGCGTTCAAAGATGCAGTTGCACTGCTCTACGACACCGCCCTAATCGCCGAGGGCTCGCCTGTCGTCGATGGCGCAAGGTTCGCGAAACTACTAGCTGACCTGATGCTGAAGTAGTCAACCAGATGGATAACACGCCAACCTATGGATAACACAATGAATCAGAGCAAGGAATTCAATCGCCGTGAGTTCATCGTGGCGACAGCGGCGGGTTTGCTTGCTGGCAGGCGGCTGTTCGGTGCGCCGGATGAAGGCGTTGAGCCTGTGGTGCGCTTCGGAATCGTTACCGACCTTCATTATGCCGACATCGATCCTGATCCGGCTCCATGTGGTGTCGTGGGTAGGCGCTACTACCGAGAGTCGCTCCGCAAGCTCGGCGAGGCTGTGCAGGTGTTCAACGCACGCAAGCTGGATTTTGCAATAGAGCTGGGAGATTTCAAAGACAACACGAACGGTCGCGAGGGCACACTTGCGCATCTTGAGGCCATTGAGGCGTGTTTCGCAAAGTTCACTGGTCCGCGATATCATGTCGCCGGCAATCACGACTTTGATTGCATCACCAATGAGGAGTTCTTCTCCCGCATCCCGAACGACGGCAAGGTAATGCCTTCGGGCTATTATTCATTTGTGCGCGGCGGCATCAAGTTTATAGTGCTCAATGCCTGTTTTGACTCGTCGCTCAAGCCGTACAGCTGCAACAACCCGTGGAACGATGCAAACGTGCCGCCGGAGGAACTGGCGTGGCTTGACCGGGAGATTGCATCGGCGAAGGGCGATGTAATCGTATTCTGCCATCAGAGGTTGGAAGATTCCGCTGAGACGAATCACATAGTGAAGAACGCGGCTGCGGTGCGCGCGATCATCGAAAGGCGCGGCAAGGTGAAAGGCGTCATAACCGGTCACCAGCATAGAGGTGGATGCCGCGTCCTCAACGGCATACCATACTACTCTTTGCGTGCGCTTGTGTGCGATTCCGGCGAGGGCAACAATAGTTTCGCCGAAGTCGCGGTCTATCCGTCTGGCGCGTTCACCGTGACTGGCTGGCGAAATGCCGTCTCTCTCGGAGCCAAGGGTGAGTTCCCTGATCGTGGGCTTATCGCTCATTGTGGAGACGCGGCGGAGTTTCCGGAGAGTACCATCCCAGCCTTTGAGTCTGCTGTTCGCAAGGGTGCAGAAATGGTAGAATTTGACGAGTGGCGTTGCAAGACTGGCGAGTTGGTTGTGATGCATGACAGAAGCGTAGATCGCACAACGAATGGCAGCGGCAGTATCGCTGATATGACGTTCGACGAAATACGTGCGCTGGATGCCGGCACTAAGACGGGAGGTCCTGCGTTCGCCGGCATCAAGGTTCCAACGCTTGGCGAGGTGCTCGACTGTTTCCCGAAAACAGGCATTCTGCTGAACATCCACTGCAAGACCGGGTCGGCAGCAATGGAGGTTGCCGAGATGCTGCGGCAGAAAGGTCGCCTTGCGCAGGGGTTTTTGATGATGGATTCGCGTGCCGACCTGCTCGCAGTGAAGAAGAATTGTCCGTGGGTCAAGACAGGGCTTGTAATGTCGACTCCTGCGTTGGGAAAGTCATGGAGTGAGGATGAGGCATGGAGGCAAATTCGCGATGTGGCCAATATTGGCGTCGAGTTCCTTCAGATCATGCCTAATTGTCATTGCACGAGGAATCAGCTTGTGTTTCTTCACGACCGTGGCATTAGAACTACATATTCTGTTGCGAATGACGTGCCGACGATGGTCGATATTGTTCGAGAAGGCCATGACTTCGTGTTCACAGACCGCTACTCGTTGATGAGGCCGGTTTATGATGGCGAAAGTGCCAAGCAAGTGTAGCACGTCGGCGGCATTTCACCCCTATCCGGGATTCTCCTGATAAGGGTGGAGATTGATTGGCTACTTGACTATCGATAGTCAAAGTGCTATACTACACGCCCGTTTTCCCGGGGAAGTGTTTTCCCGCAGGTATGAGTGAGGAATCTAAAATGAACGACAACGAAAAAACTGGCGAGGTTGATGACGGCATCGCCGAACTTGAGGCGCAGATCGCGCGTGTGCGCGCTGCGCAGAAGCTGTTTGCGACGTATCCGCAGGACAAGGTGGATGCGATATTCAAGTCCGCTGCTGTCGCCGCCAACCGTCTGCGCATTCCGCTTGCCAAGATGGCGGTCGAAGAGACAGGCATGGGCATCGTCGAGGACAAGATAATCAAGAATCATTACGCTGCCGAGTACATCTACAACACGTATAAGGACACGAAGACATGCGGAGTGGTCGAAGAGGATGCGTCGGCTGGAATCATGAAAGTTGCCGAACCGATTGGAGTAATCGGCGCAGTCATCCCGACGACGAACCCGACGTCCACCGCGATCTTCAAGACTCTTCTTGCGCTCAAGACGCGTAACGGAATTGTCATCAGCCCGCATCCACGTGCGAAGAAGTGTACAATTGCGGCGGCTAAGGCCGTGCTTGAGGCGGCTGTTGCTGCGGGCGCGCCAGAAGGCATCATAGCGTGGATCGAGGCGCCGAGCCTGCCCAAGACGAATCTTCTAATGAAGGAGGCGGACACAATCCTTGCGACCGGCGGTCCTGGCATGGTGAAGGCCGCGTACTCGTCGGGAACTCCTGCGCTTGGCGTTGGAGCTGGCAATGCCGCTGCGATCCTCGATCCCAGCTGCGACATCGTTAACGCCGTCAACTCGATCATTCACTCCAAGACGTTCGACAACGGCATGATCTGCGCGACTGAGCAGACGGTCATAGCGGACCAGCTCATCTACGATGAGGTCAAGGACGAGTTCAAGCGCCGCGGGTGCTACTTCCTAAATGCGGAGGAGGCGGACAAGATCCGCACGACGATGCTCATCAACGGGGCGCTCAATGCGAAGATCGTCGGGCAGCGTCCTGTGACGATTGCGAAGATGGCTGGCTTCGAGGTTCCAGAGTCCACGAAGGTGCTTGTCGGCGAGGCGACATCGACCGACAGCTCTGAGGCGTTCGGACATGAGAAGCTCACGACGATACTTGGCATGTACAAAAGCCGCGACTTCGACGACTCGCTCGACATCGCGGAGGCGCTTCTCGTCAACAACGGCGGCCTTGGCCATACGTCCTCCCTTTGGATCGACGAGCTCGGCGAGCGCGAGAAGCTCGCCAAGTTTGCAGACCGCATGAACGCATGCAGGCTTCTCGTCAACACTCCGTCGAGTCTTGGCGGCATAGGCGACATCTACAACTTCAGTCTCGTTCCATCGTTGACGCTTGGCTGTGGAAGCTGGGGTGGCAACTCCGTGTCCGAGAACGTCGGCGTAAAACATCTTTTGAACATAAAGACCGTGGCAATGAGAAGGGAAAACATGCTTTGGTTCCGCGCACCTGAAAAGGTGTACCAGAAGAAGGGATGCCTCGCGGTGGCTCTCCGCGAGCTAGGCGAGGAAATGGGAAAGAAGAAGGCGTTCATCGTTACAGATTCTTTCCTCTATGCCAACGGCTACACGAAGGCCATTGAGAAGTCTCTCGAAAGGCAGGGCATCATGTTCACGACGTTCTCGAACGTAGCCCCCGACCCAACGCTTGCCTGCGCCAAGGAGGGCGCGAAACTGATGGCCGGGTTCAAGCCGGATGTCATCATCGCCGTCGGCGGCGGCAGCGCGATGGATGCTGCAAAGATCATGTGGGTCCTTTACGAGCACCCCGAGGTCGACTTCCAAGACATGGCGATGCGCTTCATGGATATCCGCAAGCGCGTCTACAAGTTCCCGAAGATGGGCGAGAGGGCGTACTTTGTGTGCGTCCCGACCTCGGCCGGCACGGGTTCCGAGGTGACTCCGTTCGCAGTGATCACCGACGAGAAGTCAGGCGTCAAGTATCCGCTTGCCGACTACGAGCTTATGCCGAACATGGCGATCGTCGATGCTGACATGCAGATGATGGCTCCGCCCGGACTAACCAGCGCATCCGGCATTGACGCCGTTTCGCACGCCCTTGAGGCATACGCCTCGATGATGGCGACGGACTACACCGACGGACTTGCGGTACGTGCGCTGCAGGTCATATTCAAGTACCTGCCGGCGTGCTACGATGCTGCGGTCGCCAAGACGGCCAATCCCGTTGCCCGCGAGAAGATGGCGAATGCGGCGACGATGGCAGGCATGGCTTTCGCGAATGCATTCCTGGGCGTTATGCACTCGATGGCGCACAAGCTTGGCGCTTTCCACCACATTCCGCATGGAATTGCCAACGCGCTTATGATGGAAGAGGTGCTTCGTTTCAACGCCGATCCGACTCCGCGCAAGATGGGCACGTTCCCGCAGTACGACCACCCGCACACGCTGGAGCGATATCTTGAGATCGCCGACGAACTCGGCATCAAGGGCAAGTCGAAGGGCGAGCAATTCAACAACTTCATCAAGGCGATTCGTGACCTCCAGGCCAGAATCGGCATCAAGCCGACGATTCGCGACTACGTGCCGGACGAGAAGGACTTCCTTGCACGTCTCGACGCCATGGTCGAGCAGGCCTTCGACGATCAGTGCACCGGCGCCAACCCGCGCTATCCACTGATGTCGGAGATAAGGCAGATGTATCTTAACGCCTACTATGGCAAGCACGAGGCTGTCTAACGAAAGGAGTTTTGAAATGAAGGCATCTAAGGACAAAGAACACGCGAAGAATGCTTCGCGCCCCAAGAAGGGTGTTCTCCTCGAACGTACCGACAAGGTCGTCACGAAGGACAGGGGTACCGTTCTCAAGATATTCGGGTCGAGCTACAAGGTCAGCGCGATTCTCAATGAAGCGATGAACGAGGCGCGCGCGGCAGAGACGGGGCTCCCCGTCGCCAAGGTGCTGGAGGTGCTCAAGCTTCGTGACCACTGGTGCATCCGACGCGAGTGGATAGAGGGCGAGACGCTTGCTGACGTCATGGCGAAAGACAAGAAGAACCTGGTGAAGTACTTGAAAGAGTTCGTCGCGATCCAGTGCGAGATATTCAAGAAAACCTCGGAGCGTATGGGCAACCTCGCCGATAAGCTTGACAAGCAGATATCCGCCTCGCCGCTTCCGCGCGAGACGCGCTACGACCTGCATATGAAGCTTCAGAGCTATTCGCGCGGCAAGGCGCTCTGCCACGGAGACTTCAACCCGACGAACGTGATCATTACGCCGAAGGGTGACTGGCGCGTCATAGACTGGAGCCACGTGCGTCTCGGAGACCCGCTCGCTGATGTCGCACGCACATATCTTCTCTTCTGGCTTTCAGGGCATGTCGCAGCAGCTGAGAAGTACATGGCTCTTGCGTGCGAGGCACTGAAGGTCAAGCTCCCTGACGTTCAGAAATGGTTGCCTATCGTTGCGGCGGCGGAATCTAGCCGCGAGCAGACGCCGAAAAACCACGAGTTGCTTCTGCACTGGGCGAGTGTTGTTGACATAGAGTAGTGTCTATATATGTGGTTACCCCTCGCCGTGTCCGGCGAGGGATTCCTTGGATAACGAGTGTCAGAACCGCTACAAGTGTGTACTGCACTGTCCTGCCGAGGCCAGAACGGTTCGTGCCCACTGTCTTGATTGGGCATGCTTTCGTCAATTTTGATATAATACACACTGATATGGCTATCAGAGTTTTAGGAACGGGGAGCTATCTGCCCCCGAAGGTGGTAACGAACGAGGATATCGCCGCGGCGCTTGACACGTCCGACGAGTGGATATACTCGCACACGGGCATACACGCCCGGCATGTGGCGGAGGACGGCGAGACAACGTCGACCATGGCGGCGAAGGCTGCTCGGTCTGCGCTTGAGATGGCTGGCGTGAAGCCGGAGGAAATCGGTTTGATAGTGCTTGCCACATCTACTCCTGATTATGCGACCTTCCCGTCCACGGCGTGTGTTGTGCAAAGTCTGCTTGGTTGCGAGAATGCCGGTGCGTTCGATCTTCAGGCGGCCTGTGCTGGGTTCATATATGCACTTGAGCAGGCGCGCGGGTTCGTAAATTTCTATCCAGACAAAAAAGCCCTTGTGATAGGGGCTGAGTGTCTGACGCGCATTCTTGACTGGACCGACCGTTCATCGTGCATACTTTTCGGCGATGGTGCCGGAGCCGTTGTGCTGGGCAATGACGACGCGCCTGGCGTAGCGTCCACCAAGACCACAGCGCACACGATTCTCGGGGCGGACGGCAAGGGGCAAGGCTTCATCATGCGCACGGGAGGCACACGGGAGGCTCTTCCGCTGGATCCGGTTACGGGAATTCCGCTCAAGCCAGACCCGATTTCTCCGAAGTTGACACTGCAGGGTCACGACGTATTCGCTTTTGCGGTTCGGAAGCTCTCGAAAGTGGTTGGCGACCTTTGCGAACGCCTTGGCACTACGCCGGATGCGCTTGACCGCGTGTTTGCGCACCAGGCGAACGGGCGCATCATCGAGGCAACTGCGCGACGCATGAAGTTGCCTATCGAGAAGTTCTGGCTTAATCTTGAGACCACGGCGAACACGTCTGCTGCGTCGGTGCCGATTTCGCTTGACCAGGCCGTTCGCGCCGGCGAGCTGAAGGATGGCATGAAGATAGTCATGGTAGGTTTTGGGTCTGGCCTTACATATGGCGGTACGTTCTGCCATTGGCCTTTCCTGTGACCATGCTGACTCGGTGGAGATATGAATTTTTAAGGAGAGAGATATGAACAAGGTAATGATAACAGGCATTGGAATGCTGACGGCCGTAGGCAACGGCAGAGACGAGTCGTGGGCAAACATCAAGGCCGGGAAGCCAGGAATTGGCAGGATCACAAAGTTCGACCCGTCTCGCTGCACATGCCAGGTCGCGGCGGAGGTAAAGGGATTTGATGAATGGGCGATTGGAGGCGGATTGCTAGACAAGAAGTCCGCACGGCATATGGCGCTCTTTTCGCAGTATGCTGTAGCCACAGCCAAGGAGGCATGGCTGGACGCTGGATTTGGCATTCAGGGAGCTGGGGATAGTGGTTCATTCGTCCCCGACATGGATCGTGTTGGGACGATCTTCGGTGTTGGTATTGGTGGCCTTGAGGCCACGCAGGATGCATTCCGTACGCTTTTTGAAAAGGGTCCGGACCGTCTTTCTCCGCTGGCAATTCCAGAACTCATTGCGAACGAGGGTGCGGGCAATGTAGCAATCGCGCTTGGTGCAAAGGGACCGTGTCAGGTTGTCACCACCGCATGCGCCTCGTCAACCGACGCCATCGGCTTTGCGTTTGATCTCGTACGCGCCGGACGCGCCGATGTCGTGATTGCGGGCGGCAGCGAGGCTGTAGTCATGGAGTTCACGGTTGGCGGGTTCATGAAGGAGAAGGCGCTCTCCACTCACTTCAACGATACGCCAGAGAAAGCGTGCCGTCCGTTCAATCAAGACCGTGACGGATTCGTCATGGGAGAAGGCGCGGCGGTGCTGATTCTCGAAAGCGAGGAGCACGCGAGGGCGCGAGGCGCTCGTGTTTATGCAGAGCTGGCCGGCTATGGCGCCACGTGCGACGCGTACCACATCACAGCACCAGATCCATCGGCTGACGGGGCGGTGAAGGCCATTGAGGTTGCCCTAAAGGATGCTGGAGTGACGGACAAGTCCGCTGTCGGCTACATAAACGCGCACGGAACATCAACGCACCTTAACGACCAGATGGAGACGCGTGCATTCAAGCGCGTTTTCGGCGAGGAGGAGGCGAAGAAGATCAACATCTCATCTACGAAGCCGTGTCATGGGCACTGTCTGGGCGCGACTGGTGCGATTGAGGCCGCTGTTACGGCCCTTGCGGTAAACGAAGGGTTTGTGCCGCCGACGATCAACTATGAAAAACCAGATCTCGACGTTGACGTTTCCAAGGGTGAAACTCCTCTCGATCTAAACTACACGCCGAACGTCGGTGTTAAACGCGACATCAACGTCGCCCTCTCAAGCTCACTTGGGTTCGGCGGGCACAACGGGATATTGGTTTTCAAGAAGGCCAACTGACATGGAACTTCCCAAGTTCAAGAACGAATTCAATCTGAGCGGCGAAAGTCTTCTTCCGCACAGGCCTCCGTTTCTCTTTCTCGACACGCTGATTTCGGCTGACGAAACCGGTGCCGTCGGGGAATACACCTTCACGCGAGAGAAGAACGAGTTCTTCAAAGGTCACTTCCCCACAAGCCCAGTCGTTCCTGGGGTAGTGCTGATAGAAGCCATGGCACAGGTGGCAGGTGCTTCGGTAATAGCGCGCAACGTGCTTGGCCCTGGCGCTACGTTTGCGCTTGTCGCAGTGGAAAATGCCCGTTTTCGCCAGCCATTCCGTCCTGGCGACAAGCTCGTCACTGTTGTCGAGGCGGTTCGCGAGCATAAGCCGCTCGGCGTCTACTCTTTCAAGGGATACCTCAACGGAGAGCCGGACGAAAAGGGGTTGCCTGCGGCAGAGTGCACTGTAAAGTGCATGATGGGTGGGTGGCAGCCGCCGTCTCGTCGTGGGAAGGAGGCGTGAGTTGGTTCGAATAGTGGAAGTTGGAGATCCTCGGATCGAGAAGTTCAATGCACGGCCCGCTTTTCCAGAAGAGGCGGAGAAGGCTGCTTCTGCAGTATTGGCCGACATACGCAAGAGGGGCGATGCCGCAGTGCTTGATGCTGTTGCTAAGTTCGAGGGCTTCAAGGCTCTTCGCGCTGAAGCCCTGAAGATTGACATTTCGTCGTGCGTGCCCAATGGTATTGACTCGCGCATTGCTCGTGCCGTGCGCGATGCCCATAACCGCGTCTTGAAGTTCTCAAAGGCATCGCTTCGCAGACCGTGGAGCATGTCAACTCCACATGGAGGAGTGGAAGGCGAGTTCTTCTCCCCGATGGATCGTGTAGGTGTGTATATTCCAGGAGGAACAGCGCCGCTTGCGTCCACCTCGGTGATGACCGTAACACTTGCTAAGGCGGCGGGAGTTAAGGAAATTGTCGCGTGTACTCCGGCAGGCAAGGACGGGTGTGTCAACCCTGTGCTGCTCTACGCTCTCAAGCTGGCAGGGGCCACTGAGATATATCGTGTTGGCGGCATACAGGCAATCGGCATGATGGCCTTTGGCACAAAGAGGTGTCGCAAGGTGCAGAAAATTGCCGGACCGGGGAATGCGTATGTGACTGCGGCAAAGCGCCAGGTATACGGATATGTCGCCATCGATCAAGTCGCAGGGCCAAGCGAGATTGCTGTCTTGACGGACGGCAGCGTTGACGTGCGCTGGATTGCCGCAGATCTTCTGTCGCAGGCCGAGCACGGCAGCGGATGGGAAAAGTCACTTTGCGTCTGTACCAGTTGTGATCAGGCCGAGAGAATACGCGCTGAGCTGCTGCGCCAGACTGAGACGCTTTCGCGTCGTGCGCTTGTCGAGCGTGTAATCGAACGTGATGGAATCTTGATTGTCGTTGCGAAGGATGCGAAAGAGGGCCTTGAGGTCGTGAATAGCTTTGCACCTGAGCATTTCGAGATAATGGCGAAAGGCGCCAAAGGGCTCATGAGGGGCGTGCGATCAGCGGGCGCAGTGTTTGTCGGGCCATGGACGCCGGAGTCTGCTGGTGATTTCGTTGCAGGTCCGAGCCATGTTCTGCCCACGGGCGGCGCTGCGAACATGTTCAACGGGCTTTCGCCCGACGATTTCCGCCGGAGGCACAGCTTTGTGTCGTTTACCAGGGAGGATCTCGCCGAGACGCGGGCGACGATCGAGGCGTTTGCCGCAGTCGAGGGCCTTGACGGGCATGGCCGTGCTGCAACTGTGCGATTCGCAGATGCGTGCGTAGCCTCGCAGGGCAAAAGAAAATAACATTTGATGGAGACATGAACTGAGCCATGGACAGAACCGCATATTTGGCGAGACGACTTTTGCTGATGATTCCTACGTTCATAGGGATAACGGTTCTGTGCTTCTCGCTTACACGTTTTCTGCCAGGAGGTCCGGTGGAAATGCGGCTTATGAGGCAGAGAGGTCTTGCCGCCGAGGGCGGTGGCTCGGGCGAGGGAAGTGGTTCTGCGGCACTCGCTGGTGACATTTCCGAGGCCTACCGCAAGGAGCTTACCGCGCAGTTCGGTTTCGACAAACCCATTTTGGTCCAGTACTGGGATTGGCTTGTCGTAAACCGCATGGGACTCAAGCTTCCCAGTTATGACTATCCGGACAAGACGGCGTGGGAGTTGATTCGTTCTCGCATACCTGTATCGCTCTGGTTTGGCCTGGCGTCGTTTGTCCTTACATATCTCGTGTGCATACCACTTGGCATAGCCAAGGCGCTACGGCACAGGCAAACGTTCGATGCAGTTTCCAGCTTTGTCGTGTTTGTCGGTTATGCGATACCTGCGTTCGCGCTTGCGATGAGCGTGAAGATGCTGTTCTGCGGGACGGTGGATGGCTTTCCCGACATCTTCCCTCTCGGCGGCATATCGTCGGATTTCGACGTAGACCCGACGCCGTTTGCCTGGTTCGTTGACAGGCTCTGGCACATGGTGCTGCCTGTCGCGTGCTATGTCGCCGGCTCTTTTGCGATGCTGACCTTACTGATGAAGAACTCGCTTCTCGACCAGATTGCATCCGACTATGTTCGCACCGTCATCGCAAAGGGTGCTACTCGCCGCCGTGCGATATGGGCGCATGCGTTTCGAAATGCTCTCGTTCCGGTGGCTACGGGTTTTGGGTCCATGATCGGCATACTGTTCGCGGGCTCGATAATAATCGAGACGGTGTTTGACATTCCCGGCATGGGGCGGCTCAGTTGGGACGCGCTCGTCGGGCGCGACTACGCCGTGTTCCTTTCGTTGCTTTCGTTGACCGCTGTGTTTCAGCTTGTCGGGAACCTAATCAGCGATACGCTCTACATGCTTATTGATCCGCGTATCGACTTCTCAGGGAAATAGCATACCATGACGCCGCTTACTAAGAAGAGACTGAAGGCTTTCAGGCGCATCAGGCGTGCCTGGTGGTCGTTGATTGCGCTTGCCGCCATATTTGTGTTCTGCCTCTGCGCCGACTGGGTTTGTCCATGTGATCCTAAAGCCGTTGTGGATGTATCCTCCTTGGAACGCTATCGCGAGCCAGTCATTGAACGCACCTACGATGTTAAGACGGCGCGTTTCAGCCTGCCTGACGGCGGTGCGCCTATAGACTACGAAGGACCTTCTGACGATGCTACACTGGCTATCCGCGACAAGGTTGCGGCGCGTGTGGCGGCAGGCAAGGACGATGGCGGAGTTTTTGAGTCTGGTCCGTACAATGTGCGCGTCACGCGCCGAGATGGCTATCGCCGCGTGTTTCTGGATCCCAAAGCCCCTGCCGCAGTGACAGAGGATGTAAGGCCGCCAGCAGAGGTGTCGTTCCCGTTCAGACCAGTTCCGGAACATCCGTTCGGCATAGACGCAGGTGGGCGCGATGTGTACGCCCGCGTAGTTCACGGAATGCGCATCGCGCTTCTGTTCGGTCTGGTGCTGTCCCTTTCTGGCATGTTCTTCGGATTGGTCTTTGGTGCTGCCGAGGGATATTTCGGTGGAGTGGTGGATATCCTCTGCCAGCGTTTTACCGAGATATGGAGCGCAATGCCGTTTTTGTACGTGATGATTTTCATCGGTGCCACGGTCGGGCGCTCTTTCACGCTGCTGCTCGTATGCTACGCGATATTCAACTGGATAACTGTCAGCTACTACATGCGCGCAGAGTTCCTGCGACTTAGGAGCCGAACGTTCGTTGAGGCTGCGAAGGTTGAAGGGCTTTCTACTGTTCGCATACTCTTCATGCATATCCTTCCCAATGCGCTCACTCCGCTCATAACGCTCTTTCCGTTTTTGCTGATGGGTGCCATAGGAACGCTTGCATCGCTTGACTTTCTGGGCTTTGGCCTGCCGCCCATGACGCCGAGCTGCGGCGAGCTTCTTGCCGAGGCTCAGAGCTATCGCAGTGCATGGTGGCTCGTTGTGTTCCCGTCGCTGGCGCTTTTCATTGTCATGCTTCTCACCGTGTTTGTTGGAGAAGGTCTGCGCGATGCGTTCGATCCCCGGCAGAAGTCTCGCCTCGAATAGTGTCGGGTGTTTTTGCTTAACGTGGAATGAGGCGCCATGTCTGTCGTCAAAGCAGTTTGCCTAATACAGGCTATTGTCTTCGCTGATGTTGCAGCTGCGGCGGTCGTCGTTGAAGTGCAGGGTCCGAAGGTCTCCCGCCCGCTGACGAATGGAGTGTTGGCCGTGGACTTTGGGCGTGATGCGTTTGGATGGCTTGAAACTTGTCTTCCAGAGGGAGATTATGTGGTGCGCATCGGCGAGAAACTTGCGGGAGACGGGCGAGTTGACATGAAGCCTGGCGGGACCATTCGCGCAGCAGAGGTAAAATTCCGGGCAAGCGGGTCTGGCTTCATGCGTATACCGTTCGTTGCAGACGAGCGCAACACTGCCGGCAGGAACGGAAAGACCCACGCGGTCGCCATACCTGAGAAATACGGCGTCATCATGCCTTTTCGCTATGTCGAGATATTGAACGCGCCTGGGCAGGTTGGTGCGTCTTCGGTTCGGCGGCATATTCTGCACTGGAACGTGAACATGGACGCCGCTTCGTTCATCTGCAGCGAAGAACGTCTGGACAGGGTGTACGAGTTCTGCAAGTATTCTATCCTGGCGACAAGCTTTGCTGGAGTTTATGTGGACGGAGACCGCGAGCGCATTCCATACGAAGCTGATGCCTACATAAACCAACTTGGGCACTATGCCATAGATGCTGACTTTGAGATGGCGCGCAGAACGTTCGACTTCCTCATGGATCATCCGACATGGCCGACGGAATGGGCGCAGCACATGATAATGATGGCCTGGGCGGACTGGATGTATTCAGGTTCGACAGCCTTGCTAGAAAGGCACTACCAGCGACTGAAGGATGAAAAGTTGTTGCTAAGTCGCTCACGTGAAGATTGTTTGGTCGTCTCGTTCCCCGACCATTCCCGCTCAGGCAAGAGGGACATTGTAGATTGGCCTCCGACCGAGCGCGACGGTTTTGCTTTCAAACCTGTCAATGCGGTTATAAATGCATTCCACTACCGCAACCTTCTGGAGATGCGCGACATTGCAGAAGCGCTTGGCAAGACGGACGAAGCTGCATTTTTCGCGGATAGGGCGGTCAAGGTGCGCGATTCTTTCGGGCGAGTGTTCTTTATGCCCGATACAGGCTTGTATGCCGATGGAGAGGGAACGTCTCATGCTTCGCTGCATGCCAACGTGGCCGCGCTCGCGTTTGGTCTTGTTCCAGACGGCGGCAAGTCAAAAGTCGTAGATTTTCTGGTGTCGAAGGGAATGGCATGTAGCGTGTACTTTGCACAATATCTCTTGGATGCGCTGTTTGACGTCGGCAGAGCGGCTGATGCCATTTCGCTCATGACGTCCGATTCCGACCGTTCATGGCTGGGCATGATGGCACAGGGATCGACAATCACGATGGAGGCGTGGAGTCTCAAGGCGAAGAAAAACCAAGATTGGAACCACGCATGGGGAACGCCGCCGCTTAATGTGATAAGCCGTCATGTGCTTGGCGTAACGCCGTTGAAGCCGGGTTTTGGAGAGATTTCAATACGTCCGCAGATTGGGGATTTGAAGTTCGTAAGGGGTAAGGTTCCCACTTGTGCTGGGACTGTATATGTGGAGGCTACTCCAGAAAAGCTAGTTTTCTCGTCTCCTTCTCCTGTAAAGGCAGTTTTCGGCAGCCGCGTTCAGACCTTTAAAGCTGGCAGTCACGAAGTTGTCCGTTAACTGGCATTCTTCATAATCCAGTGCCTCGGACGAGATTCGTTTATGGTATAATGTACAGCATGAAGAAGCGATTCAATATCTCAGAGGCTCGAACCACGGTGAAACGGATGCTAAACTTCGCTTTTTTCGCGTTCGGATTGTTTGCCGTGACAACCACGTGCGCCGCGGTGATCGGCATAGATGCAGCTGCGGGTTTGGCCGACGAACCAGCGTCGCTATCGGTAGGCGACAAAATCGACATCATGTTGCCCGACGGCAAAACGAGGGAGCTTTCCATCACGGCTGAGCTGCCTGGCTTCGGCGGAAGACGTGCTTTCTCGGCCCGCATGGGCGATGGCCCGGTCGCGTCTTCGGTCATCCTTTCCGGAGGAGGCATGTATGTCGAGGCGCGTGACATGACAACCGGTATTCTCTGGAAGGTTTTTGTGAACGCGGGCGTGGTGTCTGTCGAGAAGTCCGACATGGCAGGGACCGGTCGCGGCGAATGCATAGAGGTGGAGGCGCAAGAGGCGGACGATTTGTCGACAGGCGGAGAGTCTGCCCGAAAGCTGTTGAAGTCCGCGCACCCGTTCGACGACATAGAGGCTGCGCCAGCTCCTGTCTCGATTGACATGATGCTCGTGTTCGACAACGGAGCCAGGGAATGGATTTCGGGGCGAAGCGAATACGGCGGATGCATAACCAACTTTGCCATCGCGCAGGTGGCCAAGATGAACACTGTTCTGGAAAACACCGGTCTCCACACGAACTTCTGGTATCGTCTTGTCGGCGTGATGACTGTTGATGCGACAATGACGGCAATAACTCAGGACTCGACCGCCACGCTTAAAAACGGCGCAGATTCAGGCAGTGGGCCGTACGGCGAGGTGAAGACGCGCCGCGACGCATGCGGAGCCGACTGCGTTTCGCTGATCATAGACACCGGCAGCAAGACCGGCACGACCGGCATCGGATATACGACCAAGGGAACCAACTCAGATCGGTGGACGACGGCGTTCCGCGAATGGTGCTACTCGGTCTGTGCCGTGCGCTCAGTGGCCGACGAATACACGCTCTCGCATGAAGTCGGGCACAACATGGGGCTTACGCATTCGAAGACGCTGAACGGCTGGTCCAAGGCGACGTACGAATACGCCAACGGCTACAACTTCGAGGGAACTGACGGGAAGAAGTACCACACTATAATGGCATACGACTACGACCATGCTGGCGGCAGCTACACGTATGGCTATATCGAAATACCGTATTTCTCGTCTCCCATCCATTATTATGCGGGTGCTCCCGTTGGTTCCGAAACGGCGGACGCCACGCGTGCGCTTCGCAGCACATGCTCGCACATTGCGGAGTGGCGAGAACATTCCGTTCCGTACAACTGGGAAGTGGCGTTTCTGGACTCTGACGGCGGACGCATTCGCGAGGGAACGCATTATTTCTCACAGACGCTCTATGTAACGCTCACTAACTACAATTCGGCCGCCGAGATATGCTACACGATTGACGGCGGCACCCGGAACACATGCCCCAACGGACAACGGCTCACAATTCTCTGGGGACAGACCGTCACCGCGTATACAGTCGTGAACGGAGTGGCGCAGCCGGCGACGACGGTTGTCTTCAAGGAGGGACAGGTATGGTCTGGCGAGGCAGGACGCGTCGGATGCGGAACCTGGATCGACGACGGCGAAACGCTTGCGTGGGGTGATTCGAATGGAGTGTACGACAAATGGGCGCCTGCCGTGTTCCTGGACATCGCGGGCGTCGCCTCTGCAACGGTGTCCGTGCATGGCGCAATCTCCCCGTACGCAACGGAATTTCTGTCCGCTGAAACGGCCTATGTTTTTGAAAAGGGCAGGAATGACTCGTCTCTTCGCATCCCAGACGCCGCGTTTGCGCCTTCAGGAGATTTGACGTTCAATCTGCCGGTAAATTTCGATGTCATCGCGTTCACCAACCCGGCGAACCACACATTGACGTTCAACGCGCCGTTCGGGCAGATCGTTTCGGACACGTCGGGCTACTGCACCAACATGATAGGCATCGGCGGAAACGGCACGCTTGTCGTCTCTCCCGGAAAGGGGAAGACGCAGACCTTCGACTACTTCAACAATGTCGGCTGGTTCTACAACAACGCAACATTCCGCGTCGGGACGGGCACGGTCGTGTTCAAGGGCCCGGCTCATGAAAGGAATGGCATATTCGGCAGCGTGAAACTTTCCGTCGATGCCGGCGGAACGCTCTTCTTCGACATGAGCGGGCGAATCGCGAAGAACGACGCCAACACCGCCGTCACTGGAGGTGGAACGACTGTCTTCAGGTCTCTCGATTCCGCCAATTCTCTCATTTGGACAAGCGGCGCATGGACGGGAACAGTGGCGCTTACGAACGTGTCGGCGAAGACTCTTGCGATTGACGCCTACGGCAACGCGAATTCAACGGTCCGGCTCACTGGCGTAAGCGGATACCCTGGCTCCAGCGGCAATACGAACATCACGTTCGGCACGACCGTCGAGCTTGTCGATGGGGCTGACGGCTCAAGGGCATGGACGATTGACAACGGCTATTCTTCCGACACAACGACAATATACGCGTTGAAGGGGAGTGGAACGCTCAAGACGACGAAGTCGCCAAGCGGCACTTACATAGCGCAGGGCATAACGGTTCGCGACGCTTCGGGCTTCACGGGGTCGCTAGACATCGTGGGAACGCAGCTCACGTTCGGCAGCACGATCCGAAAGGGCGGCAGTATGACGTCCGGGGCGATCTACGTAGACGCCGGGCAGTCCGTGACGAACTTCGCCAGCTGGTCCGTGTCGAATCTCGTCGTCAACGGCGAGCTGGTCAAGAAGGGGACGCTTTCCGTTCCGACGTCAGTCACGTTCGGCGACGGCGCGTCTTTCGTTGTCGATGCGCTTCCTGCGGACGGAGTAGTGTTGGCATCTGGCGCAATAACAACCAACGGAGCACTTTCGGTTTCTGTTCTCGGCGACGCGAATCCGTACGTCACGGAGGTCGTCGACAATGGTGCGACGAAAGCTCTCGTCGTCAGGCTCGCCCCGTTGCCGGAGACGGTGACTGCGGCGATTTCGCTGCGCTACTTCGGCGAAGACGGCTGGGAGGACAGGGTAGTGAACGTCGAACTGCCGAGCGCATGGGTGAAGAGCCACTATCCGGCGCTAGACACGGCTGCGGCGGTCGCAGCGAAATACGGCGACACGGCGGCGAATGGCGCGGCGGTCTGGCAGTGCTACATGCTCGGGCTCGACCCGACAGATGCGGATAGCGACGTTTCGCTTTCGATGACTTGCGAGGGCGGCAAGCTGCGCTTCTCCGTTGAAGGCCTGGGCGAGACGCATGAGATCGACGGTGTCGTGGTTCGGTGGTATCTGAAGACCACGACAGACCTGACCGCAGGACTGGGCTTTCCGAACATGCGCGAGACGACAACGGGGCTTTCGCCAGAATTTGCCGAACACGACATTCCTGATTCGCCACGATTTGATTCCAGCGACAAGTCCGACTGTCTCTTCTACAAGCTCTCTGTGTCGTTTGTCTCAGAATAGCTGCTGACCGTCGAGCGTTGCCGTTTGCCCGGCGGTGCCTTCCCACACTTGCGGCGGATTGGCATGTTTTGATATAATCCGTGCCATGAGAATACGCCTATCTGCTTTGTTGTCGGCATGCAGTGTTTTTGCTGCGGTAGCAGGAGAAACCTTGTACAACGGCATCGTGCTGCCGGACAAATGGCCGCCGCGCATTGACGCGATGTTTCCGGGTCCGACGACGACGCCGTACCTTAAAAATCCCCCGGCGGCGATACGGATCGATGTCGGGCGCCAGCTGTTCGTGGACGATTTCCTCGTGGCGTCTTCCGAGGGAGTCGTGCGCAAGTTCTACAAGCCTGTCAAATTCGAGGGCAACCCTGTGCTCTGGCCGGAAACCGATGAAGAGCTGGCCCGGTGGACAGAGCTTGGCGAGCGTCCATACCCTCCGGACGCAACGACTGCGCAGAAGTGGAACCCGATGTACAAAAGCGTGCCCGCATGCTGCCTTTCGGGTGGCGTCGTCTGGTGGGAT
>CACYCL010000156.1 GCA_902772905.1 uncultured bacterium
AGCGACATCATGCCGCTCCGCGACGAGATGGTCGTGTGCGGCGAGGCGTTCTGCGTGAAGTCGGCGCCGAACTGCATGATCGAGGGCGAGATGACGTTCCGCGCGCAGATGCTCGACGACTTCAAGCCTAACGGCGTCGTGGTGTGGGACACAAGCGAAGACACCGAGGCCAGCCTCTGGGGCGGTGTGATGACTGCGACGGCGAAAACGAAGGGAATTCGTGGTGCCGTCATCGCCGGAGGCATTCGCGACACGAAGCAGATTCTCGAGCAGAACTTCCCCGTGTTCTACAAGTACCGCACTTCGAATGGCTCTCTTGGCAGATGCATGATAACGCACTACCAGATTCCGATAAGGATCGGCAAGGTGACGGTCAGGCCGGGTGACATAATCTTCGGCGACATAGACGGAGTCCTCTGCATTCCGCGCGAGATCGCTTACGACGTTCTTCTGCGCGCCGAGGGCATAGAGCGCAACGAGATCGACATCTTCAGCTGGGTGCGCCAGGGCGACACCATCAGCGACATCATCGACAAGGGCGGGTACTTCTAAAAGTCAACTTGAAGTTCAGAATCTAAGATGCAATGGAGGAATGTAAGGATGAAAACCATGCTTGTTGCAGTTGCGATTGCAGCTCCGATGGCGTCGCTTGCGGCGTTCCAGATGGATCGATCGGTCATGTCCGACGCGTACTGGGCGATATGGAACGAAGATGTGCAGGCGAAGATCGACGAGGACATTGAAAAATGCCGCAAGGCTGATGCGCAAGTGGCAGTCGACGCTCCGGACGGAACTGAAGTGCGAATTGAGCAGCAGACCCACGGGTTCTTCTTCGGTGCCCACGTTTTCAACTTCAACCAGCTTGGGAAAACGGAGTGGAACAACCGCTACAAGGAACTGTATGATCCCGAGAGCGGACTGTTCAACTCCGCAACAGTCGCATTCTACTGGAAGACGCTGGAGCCATACCAGGGACAGGTTCGCTTCCATGAGGATTACCGCGACACGGAAGGCTTCTGGAACGCGTGTCCACAGCCGAAGGAACAGCCGCATTGGCGGCGCCCGGCGACTGATCCGGTAATCGCGTTCCTCAAGACGCGCGGCGTGCGCATCCACGGGCATCCGCTCTGCTGGGGCAACAACGGCTGGATGACGCCTTCGTGGATATGGGACGAATTCTGCCCCAAGGCCGAGAAGGTGGCTTTGGAGACTGCGAGCGGCGTGCAGCTTCCGCCGCACGACTGGAGACAGCCAATGGGAGTCAAGGAGTTCGGGCGCGATGAAGGATCGGCGAAAGGGGTGAGATCGTGGTCTGCCGGTTGGAAGCGCATATTCGAGAAGCTCTCCGAGGATGAGGTCGCTAAGCTGTGCCCTACGTATTTCGCGAACCTCAACCGCTTCACGTTCGAACGCATACGCCAGATCGCCGCGAAGTACGGCACACGCGTCGATTCGTGGGACGTGTGCAACGAATCGTCGATGGACTTCCACGGCAGGTCGGCGACCGGTAGACCTTTTCAGGTTTCGCCTCGTTACGGCGTAACCGCGGGCGATCTCTGCTACAACGCGTTCAAGACAGCGCAGGAGTGCCTGCCCAAGACGGCGTGGCTCAACATAAACGACTATGCGATGGACACAAACTATCTTTCCCAGATCAAGGATTTGGAGGCGAACGGCTGCCGCGTGGACGTGGTAGGTTCGCAGATGCACCTGTTCAACCCTGCCGAGAGCGTGAACATCATGCGCGGAGAGGGGCCTGACCATCTGCGTCCGGAAGGGATTGCAAAGCGTTTTGCCATGCTCTCAAACGCCGGAAAGCCGATCCATCTTTCCGAGATCACGATCACCGCGCCGGACATGTCAAAGAAAGGGCAGATGGTGCAGGCGATCATCACGCGCAACCTCTACCGCGCGTGGTTCTCGGTAGAGAAGATGAACGGCATCACGTGGTGGAACGTCGTCGATGACTGCGGCGCGCCCGGCGAGCCGTCGATCAGCGGACTCTTCACGCGCGACATGCGCCCGAAGACCGCCTACTTCGCGATGGACGACCTCATCAACCGCGAATGGAAGACGCGGATCGTCGCCAAGGCATCTGGCGGCAATGTCACCTTCCGCGGCTTCCGAGGGCGCTACCGCCTTGCATGGAAGGGCGTGGACGGCAAGGAGAAGATCAAGTTGGTAGATGTGAGGTAATAATCATGAACGTCAACAAGGTCAATCCATCGTCGCTCAAGATAACCGACATGCGCTTCGCCGACATAGACGGAGCGCCCAAGCGCTGCACATTGCTGAAGCTCTACACCAACCAGGGCCTCGTTGGCTACGGCGAGGTTCGAGACGCGTCCAGTCGCACGTATGCGGCGATGCTGAAGTCGCGCATCCTCGGCGAGAATCCGTGCAATGTCGAGAAGGTGTTCCGCCGCATAAAGCAGTTCGGTGGAGACTCCAGGCAGGCAGGCGGAGTGTGCGCCGTGGAGCTGGCATGCTGGGATCTCTGCGGAAAGGCGTGGGGTGTGCCAATATGGCAGCTTCTCGGCGGCAAGTGGCGCGACGATGTCCGCTGCTACTGCGATACGGATTCCGAGGGCGGCGGCAGGGACATGGGCAGGGCCCTTGCAGAGCGCATGAAGATGGGCTTTACGTTTTTGAAGATGGATCTCGGCATTGAGCTTCTCATGAACGTCAAGGACGCGCTTATCGCCCCGCTTGGCTATCTGGATTACATGAAGAAGATGAAGCACGTTGTGCAGACGCCGCATGGCTCCATCGATCCGAGGGCAATGCGCGGCGAAGCATACGATCTTTTCAACACCGCGCATGGCTTCACGGGCGTGCACATAACCGAGAAGGGCCTTGACTGTCTTGAGAAATACATGGCCGACGTTCGCGAGGTGACAGGGTGGGAAGTGCCGATAGCGATAGATCATATCGGGCATATTCCGTACGAGGACTGCGTGCAGCTCCTCAGGCGACTTGAAAAATACCATCTTTCATGGGCAGAGGATGTGCTGCCATGGCAGGACACCGGTGCTTGGAAGCGCCTTCATGCTGCGACGGCAACGCCGCTCGGCACAGGCGAGGACATTTTCCTCAAGGAGAACTTCAAGCCGCTTCTCGAATCCGGTGCGCTTGCCGTTGTGCATCCCGATCTGCTTACGGCAGGCGGCGTGATGGAGACGAAGAAGGTTGGTGACATGGCGGAGGAATTTGGCGTCCAGATGAACATACACATGGCAGAATCGCCGATTGCGTGCATGGCCGCCGTACACGTCGCCGCAGCGACAAGGAACTTCATGGCGCTTGAGCTTCACAGCGTGGACGTCCCTTGGTGGGGCGACATTGTAAAGCCCGCGCTATCTTACGAAGGCGGATTCATAAAGGTTCCTTCCAAGCCCGGCCTGGGCATAGACGAGCTGAACGAACGCCTTGTCAAGAAGCAGTCCTGTGCCGACTTCCCGCCTCCCTGGTCGCCGACAAAGGAGTGGGACAGAGAGTGGGCCAACGACCGGCGCTGGAGCTGACATTCACGAGAAGCCTGTTTGTGGTATAATACGTCCAAAGGGAGACTTAGGTACAGACATGACAGGCTTGATACTGCTGGCGGCGATGCTTTGCGCGGTCGAAGCTCCGCAGACGGACGGCGAGGCGTGGAACGAGGGCGTGGAATACTACCGCTCTGGAGACGTCACGAACGCGCTGCGGGTGCTGCGTCCGCTAATGCTGTCGCAGACGCACGGCGCGCGCGCGGCGGAAGTCGTGGCGAAGCTCGAATACGATCGAGGCGAACTTGAGGAAGCGGCGAATGCGGCGCAGATCGCGCTCAGGGGCGCGCCGGAGGACGAAAGGGCGAACCGCAACTTCACGCGTGCGACGGACGGGCTGCCGAAGCTGCGCGAGACGAAGCGCATAGACGCCGTCCTTAAGGCGTCTCAGGGCAAGGATCCTGGATCGATGATGCAGGCAGCGACTGCGGATGCGCGTGACCTGATGACGCAGGCCGGCTCGTTCATGACGAATGCGCCGGCGAAGGTCGTCGCGCTTGCGGATGCGTTGTCGCGCAGGGCGGAAAAGCTGGCGGATGTTTGGATACCGGTTCGCGAAGCGATAGTGCAGTCCATAACAAACGAACAGCAGGCGTCCACGATCGTTCTGCAGATAGAGCAGGCTGAGACGAAGACGAAGAAGGCAGCCGAGGAGTTCGAAGACATGGACGAAGGCGCTTATGCGACGATGTCGGATGTCGAGCATGACTTCACTCGCTTCTTGAAACTTACCGCCATGCCGCCTGCGGCAATCGGCGAGGATGAGATAGCGCAGACGAACGCATGGCAGGACGTAGCCCCACTAAACGGCCGCAGTTGGCAGCAGGACGCACTGGACTATACGCGTGCGTTCAGGGCCAAGTTCCCGTCATGGGCGCGAGCATACGAACAGCAGGCGCAGGCCGACACAAACAAGCCGCCGTTCACCGCAGAAGACCAGGCAAAAGTGTCTGCTCTCGCCACCGAGCTTGAGAAGCTTCAGCTTGAGTGCGTCGAGAAGGCGCTTCCTCCGAGCCAGGAAAAGGCACTCGATCTGATACGCCAGATACGCGAGCTCCTGCCGAAGGACAACAACGGCGGCGGTGGCCAGGGCAGCGGCAACCAGCAGCAGAACCAGGATCAGAACCAGCAGAACAGGGACAAGCAGCAGGATCGGCAGCAGCAGGACCGGCAGTCGGACCAGCGTCAGGAGCAGGATCCGCAGCAGCAGCCTGACGAACAGACGGGCGAAGACGAAAAGGAGCCAGAGCAGCAGAGGGAAGACCAGGAGATAGAGGCGACTCTCAAAAAGGCGCAGGAGCGCAATGATGAACACGAGGCTGAAAAGAAGGCTCGCATGAGAAAGGCGCCTCTGCCGCCAAACGAAAGGGACTGGTAGTGAAGATAGTTGTTGCATGCGGCGGAACGGGCGGGCACGCATTTCCTGGCCTTGCGGTGGCGGAGGAGCTGTCAGCAAGAGGCCATGACGTAACGGTATGGGACTCTGGGCGCGACATAGAATCAAGCGTCATGAAGCGCTGGAAGGGGAAGACATTCTCCACAGGCGCGCGCCAGCTGTCGGCGAGGAACGTGCTGTCGATTGTCCGGTCGATACTGCGCTGCCGCAAGGAAATGAAGCGCGAGAAGCCCGATGCCCTGCTGGCGATGGGAAGCTATTCTTCGTTGCCGCCCGTTCTGGCCGCACGGAGCTGTGGAGTAAGGATCTACCTGCACGAGGCCAACACCGTTCCAGGCAAGGCCGTGGAGTTTCTTTCGCGTTTTGCGACGGCGGTCGCCATCAGTTTTGCGATGACCGCAAAATATCTACGGGGCGTCAAGACGGTGTGCACCGGGCTGCCTGTACGCGCCGACATTGCGTCGGGAGAGCGTTTCCAGTTCGTTCCGAAAGACGCGTTTGTCGTCTTTGTGACCGGTGGTAGCCAGGGTGCGCATGCGGTCAACATGCTCATGGGCGACGCGCTTGTAATGCTGAAGAAGGATCTCGATGCGCGCCGCGCCGCCGGCACTCGGCCTGTGAAGCAGCTGTACGTCATACACCAGACAGGTGCCAGGGACGAGGGCGAGATAATGGCCGCATACGCAGCTGTTGGATTGCCCAGCCGTGTGCATGCGTTCGAGAACGAGATGGCAAACGCCTTTGCAACGGCCGATGTGGTCGTTGCGCGCGCTGGCGCATCCACGTGCTTTGAGCTGGCGGCATGTGGCAAGCCCGCGTTGCTAATACCGCTTCCGACGGCGCTCAGAGACCATCAGCACTACAACGCCGAGGCGTTTGTGGCAAAGGGTGGCGCCGACGAAGGCCTGCAGTCGAAGCTCACGGCGCGCGCCGTGTGCAGGTATCTGATGGACAAGCACGACCATCCAGAACGCCTCGACCGAATGGCGGCCAGGATGCGCGAGCTCTCCACCCCTGATGCCGCGTCGAAGGTTGCGGACCTGGTAGAGTCGGGAACTGGGGGCTGAGAAAATGGGTGACTGATATGAAGGCGAAGTCGTTCATAGACCAGATAGAGGTAGTCGTTCGCTCAGGAAAGGGCGGCGACGGCAAGACATCGTTTCGACGCGAGGCGCTAGTGGCGTTTGGCGGACCTGACGGCGGCGACGGCGGACGCGGCGGCGACGTCGTCTTCAAGGCGTCAGAGCACGTCAACTCGCTGCTGTCGCTCTACTACGATCCAAAGTGCTTCGCGCAGGACGGCGCGCCCGGACAGGGGCAGAAGATGTTCGGCAAGCACGGCAAGGACCTTGTGGTTCCAGTGCCGCTTGGCACAGAGGTATATGATGTCGACACGGGATTGCTCGTTGCGGACATCACTGAGCCTGGGCAATCCGTTGTCGTGGCCAAGGGCGGCGCCGGCGGCTATGGCAACGTGCACTTCAAGAGCGCCGTCAACCAGGCTCCTACGGAGCACACGCCTGGAGGCGAGGCCGAGGAGCGGCGGCTTAGACTTGAGCTTAAGACCATAGCCGATGCTGGGCTTCTCGGCTTTCCGAATGCAGGCAAGAGCTCGCTCCTGGCCGCGCTGTCGTCTGCAACGCCCAAAGTTGCAAGCTATCCGTTCACCACGCTCAACCCGATAGTCGGAACTGTCGTGTACGACGATTGGGCCAAGGTGCGCGTCGCCGATGTGCCGGGCATAATAGAGGGAGCGGCGAAGGGCGTGGGCCTCGGCCTTGCGTTTCTGCGCCATCTGGAGCGTGCGCATGTCCTCGTGTACGTGATTGACATGGCGGGCGTGGACAATCGTGAGCCATGGGAGGACTACCGCGTGCTTCGAGCCGAGATAGAGGAGTACTCTGCCGAACTGGCGGAGCGTCCCTCCCTCGTGGTCGCAAACAAGATGGATGTAGAGGCGTCGCGTGAGAACATCTTGCGCTTCGCAAAGGAGACCGGTGTCACCCCGATTGAGGTGTCGTGCGAGACGCGAGACGGGCTTGATCGGTTCAAGGAGGAACTCCGTGCGCTCGTGAAGCCGAAGACAAAGTTCCATCATGCCCATGCCGACGCGCCGGACATCAAGGACGTGCCGGACACTTCTGGCGATGAGCTGCCTCCGGACGCACTTCGCTTCGCGCCGTTCCTCAAGCTCGACAAGCCGAAGGCGAAGTCGCATCCGTCACGCGGCAACATTCACTGACGAGGGTTTGCCGGCAATGTCGGGTTTCGTCCATCTTCACCTTCATACGACGTATTCACTGCTAGACGGGCAATGCTCGATAGCAGGGCTGGTGGCGCGTGCGAAGGAAATGGGCATGCCGGCAGTGGCCGTCACCGATCATGGCAACTTGTACGCGCTCAAGGCTTTCTACGACGAGGCGCGCAAGGCGGGCGTGAAGCCGATACTTGGCGTTGAGGCGTATGTCACTTCTACTGGCGACCATACGCTGCGGCATGCGTATTTTCAGGCGCACAAGGATCTGAAGGAAAGGCGCTTTCACCTCTGCCTCCACGCGAAGAACCTCGCCGGATACCACAACCTTGTTCGCCTGGTCTCGGAGGCGCACATAAACGGATTCTACTACAATCCGCGAATCGACCATGCCCTCATCGAGAAATATCATGAGGGCCTGCACTGTTCGTCGGCATGCATTGCCGGAGAGGTGGCGTACTATCTTGACGATGGCCTGAGGGGAGGAAACGATCCGAAGAAGGCCGAAGAGGTTGCGCGCTGGTACCAGGGCGTTTTCGGCGACGACTACTCCCTTGAAGTCATGCTTCACCCGACCGTCAAGCAGACCAAGCTTGTCAAGGACCCTGTCACTGGCGAGATAATGGAGCAGATAACGCCAGAGACGATAGTGGAGATGAAAGACCTGTATGCGCGTCAGCAGCGCGTCGCGGAACGCGTCATTGCGCTGGGGCGCAAGCTCGGCATACGCGTGATAGCCACTAACGACGTGCATTTCCTCGATGCGGCGGACGACGACTCTCATGACGTGTTGCTTGCGCTTTCCACGCAGGAGAAGATGTCCAGCACGAAGCGCATGGTCTACACGGGGCAAGAATACTTCAAGAGCGAGAGCGAGATGCTTGCGCTGTTCCCGGACAACCCCGAGGTCGTCGCGGCGACGAAGGAAGTAGCTGACATGATCGAGGAATACGAGCTAAACAGCGACCCGATCATGCCGAAGTTCCCGATCCCCGCCGAGTTCGGCGACGAGGAATCGTATTCGCGCAAGTTCGACGAGGCGGCGCTAAGGGCCGAGTTCAACACCGAGGAGAAGCCGAAGAACTTTGAGCGGCTCGGCGGTTACGACAAGGTGCTGCGCATAAAGCTCGAGTCCGACTATTTGCAGTCGCTTGTATATGATGGCGCAAAGCGCCGCTGGGGAGACCCTGTGCCTGCCGAGACGCGCGAACGCATCGACTTCGAGCTGAACGTCATAAAGACGATGGGCTTCCCGGGATACTTCCTGATAGTCAATGACTACATCGACAACGCGAGGCGGATGGGCGTGTGGGTTGGCCCAGGGCGTGGCTCTGCAGCCGGCGCAGCCGTAGCGTATGCGCTCGGCATCACGAATGTGGACCCGCTCAAGTACGACCTACTGTTCGAGAGGTTCCTCAACCCGGACCGCATATCCATGCCTGATATCGACGTTGACTTCGACGATGCCGGACGTGGCAAGGTGCTTGAGTTCGTCACGCAGAAGTACGGGCAGGATCATGTAGCGCACATCGTGACGTTTGGGCAGATGGCTCCCAAGTCTGTAATCAAGGACGTCGGACGGGCGATGGGGTATCCCCTGTCGGACACGAACAAGCTCGTCGCGCTTGTGCCCGACACGCCGAAGATCACCTTCAAGAAGGCGACAAGCCCGCTGGACAAGAAGGGCAACCCGAACGCTGACTATTCGCAAGGCCTGGTGGACGCCTTCAATTCGCCTGATCCGACCATCCATCTGCTCATGGAGCGCGCGCGGCGGCTTGAAGGCGGAATGCGCCAGCCGGGCATACACGCCTGCGGCGTCATCATATCGCGCGATCCGCTGACCGAGACGCTGCCTGTCATGCCGACGGAAGGCGAGTCTCTCTTGACAACCCAGTACGACGGACACTACGTTGAGCCAGTCGGCCTTCTTAAGATGGACTTTCTCGGGCTCAAGACGCTCACGGTGGAGAAGGAGTGCGTTGCGCTTCTCGGTCCGGACAATCCGCGCGTTCCGGAGGCGATACGAGGAAAGGACGGCTGCCTTGATCCCGACAAGATACCAGACGACGACAAGGAGACGTACGAGCTCTTCGGGCGAGGCGAGACGACGGGCCTGTTCCAGTTCGAATCGGACGGAATGAAGAAGTGGCTCATTGCGCTCCAGCCGGAGCGGCTTACTGACCTTGTGGCAATGAACGCGCTGTACCGTCCTGGACCGATGGACTACATTCCGACGTTCGTGCGGCGCAAGAAGGGCGAGGAGCCAATAGTCTACGACCATCCTCTGATGGAGAAGTACTTGAAGGACACGTACGGCGTGTGCGTGTATCAGGAGCAGGTGATGCTTCTCTCGCGTCTCCTTGGTGGATTCACGCGCGGCATGTCCGACAAGCTTCGCAAGGCGATGGGCAAGAAGCAGATTGACGTGATGGAGGCCCTGAAGGTCAAGTTCGTCGACGGCTGCCTCGCGAACCCTGAGTTCCGCATCGACAAGTGGAAAGACGAGAAGGCGGCCCGCGAACTCATCGACAAGATATGGGACGACTGGCGAGCATTTGCATCGTATGCGTTCAACAAGTCCCACGCGGTGTGCTATGCATGGATTGCCTATCAGACCGGCTACCTTAAGGCGCACTATCCAGCAGAGTTCATGTGTGCGCAGATATCCTCTGAAATCGGCAACTTCGACAAGCTGCCCGGCTTCGTCGCCGAGGCGCAGGAGATGGGGCTGGAACTGAGGCTGCCGGACGTGAATGAGTCTGGCACCCGCTTTGTGCCGACGGCTGACGCGAAGGGCATACGCTACGGGCTAGCCGGAATAAAGGGCGTTGGCGCCGCAGGCGACGCCATAGTGGAGGAGCGCGAGAGGAACGGACGCTATGTCGGGTTCCTGGATTTCTGCATGAGGCTTGCGGGAACTCCGGCGTGCAACAAGCGCGTCCTTGAAAACCTGACGCGCACAGGCGCATTCTCAACGCTTGAACCAAACCGCGCAAAGCTCTTCAACAACATTGAGTATGCGCTCAAGAAGGCTCAGCAGAAGGCGAAAGAGGCATCAAGCGCACAGTCCAACTTCTTCGATCTCATGGCGGATGGCGGCAGCGAGAAGCCGTCAGACTCCGAACTTAGTGACTGTCCGGCGTTTGCCCCGGCCGAGGACCTAAAGAACGAACGCGATTACCTTGGCGTGTACGTTTCCGGACATCCGCTTCAGAGCTGCATCAAGGTCATATCGGAGAGCGCGACGTTCAGGCTCCAGCACATGGGCGACGCCGAGTATCTTGACTCGCTTGTCGCCGAGGCATACAAAGGCGCGAAGGACAAGATCGACAAATGGAAGAAAAAGGCCAACCCGCATCTTGACGACGAACGCGGTCTGAGACATCTCGACGTAAGAATCGTCGGCATGCTCTCGGCATGTACAGTAAAGCTCGGCAAGCCGCGTCCGGACGGATCGCCGGGCCAGAAATGGGCCATAATGCAGGTCGATGACGGCACTGGAACTATCGATGCGTTCTGCTTCGGGAAGGCATGGGCGCAGTTCAACGTGAATGAATGTCTGGAAAAGTCGGTGGATCAGCTTGTGATGTTGTGCGGCGAGATATCGCGCCGCGTGAATTACGAGAAGGAAGATCGATTCGACAAGAAGAACCCGACAGTTGGCGACTACAACTTCACGGTCAAGGAGGCGTATCCGCTCGGCAACGCGCTGGCGCAGATATCCAATGGGCTTCACATCTCGCTGCAGTATTCGGATGTGGAGTTCAAGGGCAAGGCGTGCGCGATACGCGAAGCGGCCGTGGCCAACCCGGGGGCTCTTTCGGTGTTCATCGATGTGCACTATCCCGATGGGCGGGTTGTGGAGGTGTCGCTCGGGTCATCATGCCGAATTGACTGCACCATGTCATTCCTGTCGGCAATCGGAAAGGTAGTGCAGCAGTCAGATTTTGCATTTCATCCTGATGACCGCGTCTATTTCGCGCCGCGCGAGCCGCGCCTGTGGGAAATGTGAGTTCGATGTTGAAAAGTTTGGTGCTACCTTGCGCTTTTGCGTGTCAATCCATTGAATGTTTTTCGGCCATTCTGACGTGTTTTTTGGCCCAAAGGGCAAAGTCGACGCCAATATATATCGCGCGCGCGGTCATTATATAATGGTCGATTATGCAAAACCTCAGTTCAAGCATCGTGAGCTTGGAGGATGACTATTTTTCTTGAATGTTCTGGGCCAAATGAGGAAGAGTCAAGACACTGCCATTTCCGCCGTGACAAACGCCGGCGGATTTGTGGTACAATACGCACATGACATCATGGATCGCGTGACGAACATATCTTGGCGCACGACCAGTGGCGCAACCCTCGGCGGCTTCGCCTACGAGTACGACGCGCTCGGGCGCATAACG
>CACYCL010000157.1 GCA_902772905.1 uncultured bacterium
ACGCTTCCGCTGACGATCTTCGGCAAGTATTCATCAACCGCCGCAACGGCGATCAACGCCTGCCCCAACGCCCGCATCTACAGCGTGAGGTTCTACGAGAACTATGTCGAAGGCGGGAACAACACGCCGGTACGCGAGCTGATTCCGTACAAGAAGGGTGACGTCGTTGGCTTCTACGACACGGTGACGGGCGAGATCGTGAAGAACGACAGCGCGGCGGCTGGGGCGTTTACATTTGGTGGCGCGGGATCGGACCACGGCGAGCTTAACTGCTACATCAAGCCAGTCGAAGTTGCAAAGCTAAACCATGGCGACACTACTACGCTCACGGCATACGCCCCTGGTGCCGTCTCGTACCGTTGGCTTTGCGACGGCGATGAGATCGAGGGCGGCACGGACGGCACACTGACAATTTCATGGATGCGTGGCGGAAGAAGTGCCAGTGACGGCTATCGAATACACACATATCAGGCCATTGCCGTTTTCAATCTCTATGGCACGGAACGAGAGAGCGAACCTACAGCTGCCGTCGAGGTCAAGTGCCGTCCAATGGGAACAACCATAATAATAATGTAATATGCCAAGTATGACTAGGAGAGAATTCATTGGCGCGGCGGCGATGTCTGCCTGCGGACTTGCTGGAGGCGCTTCGACCGCCGAATGCCAGAAGAACCACAACTTCATCTGGGCGGTGCTGCTGCACATGGGGCGCAACATGTGGAGTGACGTGCCGGTGCCGTTCTGGGGCCCAATGGCGAACCGCATCACCGACCCGAAACGCTTGGCCAGCGTCTGCGCTGCCGATCATCTGCGATTCGACGAGATCGCCTGGCGGAAAGTTGTCGCCCATGCCGCCGAGAAGGGCATGAACATGGTCGTCATCGACATTGGCGAGGCCCTTCTGCTCAAGAGCCATCCCGAACTGGCTGTGAAGGGGTCGTGGGAGATTGAACGCTTCCGCAGGGAGCTGGCGCGTCTCAGGGGCATGGGGCTTGAGCCGATACCGAAGCTCAACTTCTCCACTTGCCACGACACGTGGCTCAAAGACTATGGACGCATGGTCTCAACGCCGACTTACTACAAGGTGTGCGCCGACGTCATCCGCGAGGTGTGGGAGATTTTCGACAAGCCCCGACTCTTCCACCTTGGCTACGACGAGGAAACCGCCGGCAACCAGGCCTACTATGCGATTTCCATCGTGCGCCAGGGCGAGCTGTGGTGGCACGACTTCCTCTACCTTTCGGGCGTGGTGGACAAGCTGGGGTGCCGGCCGTGGATCTGGAGCGACTACTGCTGGAAGCATCCCGACGAATTCGTGAAGCGGATGCCCAAGAGCGTGCTGCAGTCGAACTGGTACTACGGAACAACGTTCGAGAACGAGAAGGACGAACACCAGAAGACGCGTGCGATGGCGTACGCACTTCTGGAGAAGGCCGGTTTCGACCAACTGCCGACGGGATCGAACTGCTACAACGGGCTGAACAACAGCCTGACGGTTCCGTTCTGCCGGAAGACGATCGCGCCGGAGCGGCTGAAAGGCTTCATGACGGCGCCGTGGGGCGAAACGAAGGAGGCCAATGTCGCAAAGTACAATGCCGCCATCGACCAGCTCATGGCGGCGAAATGAAGGTGGGATGTTCATGAGAGGGAAATTGTGCGCTAGGAGAATCATTCTAGGCGGTGTGTTTGCCGTCGCTGCGCTCTCGTTGAACGCCGCGCAGGTGTACACCGTGCCTGACGGCGAACGCATCTACAATGCCTACGTCGTAGAGGTGGACGGCGCGATGGCGCCTGTGTCCGAAGTAAGATGTTCCGCCATCCCGTTTAACCGTAGATGGCCGGGGCATCAGCGGCAGATCGAACAGACGGAACTGTGTGGCATGGTGCGTTTTGCGTTCTGCGGCAAGGCGTCAGTGTCGGTGACGGCGGCGCGCGACTTCAAGACGGTCGTGATTCGTCCGCTTTCCAGAGGCGTTTGCGTCCATCGCAACGGGCGAACTGTCTCGTTCGACATTGTGCGTCCGGGCGGGTACTCCGTGGGGTTCGACGGTTATCACAACAATCTCCATGTGTTCGCCGATGCGGCAAAGGAGTACGATCTTCCCGCGAACGCGCTGAGGTTCGGCCCTGGCGAACACAACGTCGGCATCCGCGAGTTGAAAAGCGGCGATACTGTATATCTCGATCCAGGCGCGGTTGTGTACGGCGGCTTTCATGCGTCGAATGCTACAGACATCGCCATTCTCGGACGTGGCATGATTGACATGAGCCGCATCAAGGAGAAAATCCTCTTCCACGCAACGGGCGACGGGCACAAAGCCGTCAGGAACGCGAAGCGCGTCAACACGGTCATGATGCGCAACTGCCGCAACGTGCGCATCGATGGCGTGACGATACGTGACTCGCTTTGCTACAACATAGGGCTGTGGGGATGTGAAGACGCAGTGATAGAAGGAGTGAAGATCATAGGCCAGTGGCGTTTCAACACCGACGGCATAGACCTGCACAACTGCCGCCGCGTGAAGGTTGCCGACTGTTTCGCACGCACGTACGACGACACATTCTGCTTCAAGGCGCACGAAGGCTATGGAGACTGCGAGGACTGCGTCTTCGAAAGGTGTGTTGCGTGGAACGACTGGGGCAAGGCGTTCGAGGTGGGCGTGGAGTGCCGTGCGATGAACTTGCGCCAGCTTGCTTTCCGCGACTGCGACTGCATCCATGCAGCTGGCTGGGCCATGGACGTAACGAACTGCGACTATGGGCGCGTTTCGGGCGTGACGTTTGACAACATTCGCGTAGAGTGCGACCAACGCATGCCGCGTCAGCAGATTCAGGCGACAGACGAATCGCCGTTCGATGCGGCACTTGGGCTTGACGATCCGCCGCGTCTCTTCCAGGCCAAGGTGAAGTTCCATCACGAGTACAGCCGCGAGAACGGCGGCAAGTGGTCTGGCGGAGGTTTCATAGACGGCGTAACGTTGCGCGATATTGCCGTCGTGTCCGGCGGGCGCAAGCCTCAGGTGTCCATAGCAGGAATCAACGAGAAGCATCGTCCTGAGAACATCGTGTTCGAGGGCCTGTCCGTGGATGGTGTGCAGGTTTCCGGTGCCTGTGCGTTGCGGCTCGACATCGACGAGGTGTCGGCTCCGCCTCGCTTCTATGTCGGCGGCACCTCCGGCTACATTCCAAACTTCAAACTGCTACCATGAAAACACTATCTCTTGCGTTCGCTTTCGCTGTGCTATGTGCCGACCTTGCGTTTGGCGAACTTCGCTCCATTGCCTGGTCTTCTGACTGGTTTCGCGTCTCTGCCGCCAATGGCGTTAAGGATGATTTCTATCCGCTTCAGCACGACCCAGACAAATGCTCATTCACCTTTCGCCTCTTGCGCCATGCCGACAACTCCATTGGCCTTGAAGCTTTTGTGCATGATGATGTGATCGTCACCGACGACTCCCCTCCAGGCTCCATTTCCTGTCAAACGTGGCGCGATGATTGCCTTGAGGTCTTTTTCGACGGCGACAACGACTGCAACCCGAACACTCGCGGTCCCGACTGGAACGAGAACCCTACGCCCTGCAACGCTGGCGGCGAATATGCCATTGCGGCCAATGGCGCAACGCAGAGCGACTATGCTTCCGCCAAGAAATGCTTCGGCTCGCTTTGGGGCGGCTTTGCCGAACCGTGGCTCGACGGCGCGCGCCGCATCGGCACGCATTACAGGCTGTGGTTCGACTGGAAGTGCCTGAACCGCCAGCCTCCGCGTCCAGACGAGGTTGTGCCGCTTCGCATGACGGTATGCATCCACGACGACGACGACGGCGGCGCATGCGACTATGCCCTGTACTGGAGGGGCAACCCCAAGTATCCGTTTGCCGACGAAAGCGCCTTTGGCGAAGTGCGGCTCGGCTCGGCGCGCTGGCCTTTCATCGTCGTGCGGCACACCAGCGCAATCAACGACAAGCCGACCGTGTTCAACGAACTTGCCGACTGCCATCTCAGAATCCATGGCGCATGCGACGAGTTCTGGTTCGCCGGTGGCGGTCGGCAGACTCTCGACATCATCCGTTCCGTCGCCGCGAAGTTAGCCGCGTTCCGTCCACTCTGCGAAAGGTCTGGCGTGGCGCTCTCGTACCAGCAGGGGCTTACGCTCGGCCATGGCGCGTCGCACGACGGCGCGGCGATTCTCGGCGGCTGCGCGCTCTCGGAAGACGCATGGCAGTGCGACGAAAGCGGAAACCGAATTTACGGCGTGTTGTGTCCGCGCTCGCCGGAGGTGCTTGCGCACCAGAGGAACTTCGTGAAGACGGTTGTCGAGACGGCAAGACCGGCGTCATACTGGTTGGACGACGATCTGCGGCTTGGCATACACAAACCCAATGGATGCTTCTGCGACAGGTGCGTTGCGGCGTTCAATGCGAAGACCGGCGGCAAATGGTCGCGCAAGTCGCTTGCGGAGAAGATGTTCTCGAAGTCCGTCCGCGAGCAGGTCAGGGCGGCATGGCTCGACTTCAACGCGGAGTCGCTTGCGATTTACGCGGCGGCGTCGCGGCAGGGCGTGGAAGACGCCGGAGTGCCGTGCCGCCTCGGGTATCAGGCGGTTTGGGCGGACACGATCTACACGGGCAGGGACTTCCGACCGCTGCTTGAGGCGCTTTCCGGGCCTAATCGCAACCAGGTCGGCATTCGCCCTGGCGCGGGCTTCTACGTCGAGGCGGAGCCGAGGGGCATGGTCAAGAAGTGCCTGAGCGTGGCGCGCGAGGCGGAGCGCTGCCGCAGCTACGGCGACTTGGTTGCGTCGGTGTGCTACGAGCAGGAGACGTATCCGCGCCGTGTTCTGCACAAGTCGCCGGGTGCGATAATGACGGAATGCGCGCTGGCGTTGGCGTCGGGGTGCAATGCCCTGTCGCTCTACTGGTATTCGGCGTCAGAGCCGGAGCCGGTGGAGGAATACGAGCGCTTTCTGAAGACGCTGGCGGCGGCTCGACCGTATTTCGAACTGCTTGCCGAGTCCACTCGGAGAACTCGCCTTGCAGGCGTGGCGCGTTTCGTCGGCTCTGCCGCCGCCGAGACGGCGAGCTTCGACCTTCGCGACGCTGTAGACTTCGATCTTGCCTGCGCAGGTGTGCCGATTACCGTAATGGAGGCGGGCTTTCCGTTGTGGTACGTGACTGACAAGTCGCTTGACGAGATGACGGATGCAGACAAGGAGAAGCTTGCCGTCGGCACGGTCGTGGACGTGAAGGACATGGGCAAGTACCCGTTGGCCGACAGGCGGAAAAAGCTGCTTGACGATATCGACGCGGCGACCGGCGGCAATTTCCCGGTCCGCATTGACGCCTGCCGACCTCTTCGCATCCTGCCGCGTGTGCGGCCTGACGGAACACTTGACAGCGTGACCATCCTCAATCTTTCCATTGGCGATACGGACGAAATCAGAGTTCGTCTGCGCCGTCCGGCAGCTCGCAAGGCGGTCTGGCGCGATGCGAAGGGGAACGAACGCGAGATGGCGCTTGCGCCAGGCGCGGCGCAGGGGGAGTTGGTCGTCAGGCTTCCGTGGCTTGGCGGCTGGGGCATCGGCACGATTTTCCTGGAATAGTTGAAGTGCTGCGATCATTTATGGTACAATCCGCCATGGTGTGCTGAAGTGCGCCGGGTGGCGTTCTGATGCGCGGAAAACATTGAGGGATCATACATGAGCAGGGTAATAGCGATAGATGGCCCAAGTGGCGCTGGCAAAAGCTCCGTGTCGAGGCGTGTCGGCAGGGAACTTGGCTTTCTGCATGTCGATTCGGGTGCGCTCTACCGCATCATGACATGGCAGTGCCTTGAGCGAGGCATCGACACTTCCAGCCCGGCTGCAGTTGCGGCTTTCGCGCCGTCCGTTGCCGTCGAGTGCCGAGTGGAAGACGGCGCGATAGCATATTACGTGAACGGCGAGCCGCCGGGCGAGCGCATTCGCATGCCAGAGATCAATGCCAATGCGTCGCAGGTTGCGACAGTGCCGGAGGTGCGCGCGCGCATAACTGCGATACTGCGCGGCCTTGTCGCGCACGGCGATCTCGTCGTAGAGGGCAGAGACATTACGACTGCCGTGTTCCCCGATTCCCCGGCTCGCTTCTATCTGACGGCGTCCGCCGAGGCCCGCGCCCGCCGCCGCCAGAAAGAAGAGATCGAAAAGGGCATTGCAAACCAGTCAGCGGAGGCGGTCAAGGCATCGCTCCTCGCCCGTGACAAGATTGATTCGACGCGCAAGTGCGCGCCGCTCAGGAAAGCCGATGGCGCGCTTGAAATAGATTCTTCCGACATGACGCTCGAACAGGTTGTCGAGGCCGTCTTGGAGGCGTTGCCAGCCGACTGGCGCAACGACTTGGCATGACGGTCTTCAGGAACGGACTTGTCGTGGACGGCACGGGGCGCCCGGCGTTTCGCGGCGACGTGATTGTCGACGGCGACAGGATCGTTGACGTAGTGCTGCACGGCTTCAGAGGCGATTGCGCACTGCGCACGGCGGATCGTGTCGTCGACGCGACGGGATGCATTGTCACGCCGGGTTTCATTGACGCGCATTCGCATTCCGACGCGTACCTTGTAATTGAGCCTGATGCGCCCTCCAAGCTCGCGCAGGGCGTGACGACCGAGGTGAACGGGCAGTGCGGCGGCTCCATCGCCCCGCGATATGGCGAGGCGCGGCTTTCTTCGGACTGGGCTGCGCTTCTCGGCGAGCGGCTTACGTGGCGTTCGCTCGCCGAGTACCGCGAAACGCTTGACGCGGCGAAGCCCGCGATCAACACTGTTCAGTTCGTTGGGCACAACACGCTCAGGTCTTCGGTCGTAGGGTACGTGGGGCGGTCGGCGACGCCCGACGAGCTGCGGGAGATGACACGCCTTCTCGACGAGTCGCTTGACGCCGGAGCGTGGGGTCTTACGACAGGGCTAATCTACCAGCCGGGCAAATACTCCACGCCAGACGAGGTCGTGGCGCTCGCAAAAGCTGTCGCCGCGAAAGGCGGATATTACGCGACGCACATGCGCTCCGAGGGCGACCGCATAATCGAGGCGATTGACGAAGTGCTTGACCTCGTGAGGGCTACAGGCATACGCGCTGAGATTTCTCATCTCAAGACGAGCGGACGGCGCAACTGGGGCAAGATCGACGCGGTGCTTGAGAAGATAGAGGATGCGATGGCCGACGGACTTCTCCTAGGCAGTGACCGCTATCCGTACTGCGCGGCTGGCACCGACCTCGACATCGTGCTGCCCGACTGGGCGCAGGAAGGCGCGGCAAAGGCGGAGATGGAGCGTCTTGCCGATGCCGCTACGCTCGCAAGGATCGTTGCCGAGATTGACGCTTCTGCCCGCGACTGGTCGACGGTCATGATCGGCGGAACGTGGTCGGCGGAGAACAAGCCGTTCAGCGGCAAGACAGTCTCGGACGTCGCCGCGTCTCTCAATATGACTCCCGGGCGGCTTGTCTGCGACGTACTCGCCCGCGACGGCTGCAAGACGGGCGCATTCTTCTTCGGAATGAGCGAGGAGAACTTGGCGAAGATATATGCGCGTCCGTGGATCGTGCCGGGGAGCGACGCGTCGCTCCGTGCGCCGTGGGGGCCGTTAGGAGACGACCACCCGCATCCGCGTGCGTACTCAACGATGCCGGAGTTCTACCGTCGCGTTCGTGCACTCGGCGTTTCGCGCGAGGAGACGGTGGCCAGGATGACGTCCGTTCCTGCGCGGCGCTTTGGGCTGCGCGGACGCGGCGTTATTGAGAAGGGCGCGTATGCCGATGTCGTGGTCTGGAACGAGTCCGAGTTCAGGGGCACGGCCACATACGTCGAGCCGCATCGGTTCGCGTCGGGCGTGAAGTGCGTAATGGTGAACGGCAATGTGCCATACATGGAAGGGCGCTTCACGGGCGAGCGCGGCGGAAGGTTTCTGGAGAGGAGCTGACCAGCGGTGAACAGGATTCTGTTCGAGAGTGGTGAAATATCTGGCGGTGTCGTGACGTTCGGCGGCGAACGCGCGGCACATGTGCTGGATGTTCTGCACGGCGAGGTAGGGCAGACGCTCAAGACAGGCGAGATCGACGGAAAGATAGGCACGAGCGAAATCATCGAGATAGTTCGTGGCGCGGACGGATCCGGCGCGACGATACGCGCAAAGGTATGCCACGACAGGGAGTCGCTGAAACCGTGGATCGACCTCGTGCTTGCTCCGCCGCGCCCGCGCGTAATGAAGAGGCTTCTGCCGCAGCTTGCGTCGATGGGCGTCGGGCGCATGGTGCTTGTCGGCGCGAAGAAGGTCGAGAGGGACTTCTGGGGCGCAACGCTTCTTAAGGAGGAGAACTACCGTCCGCTTCTCATTGACGGGCTTATGCAGGCCGGCACGGCGGTGCTGCCCGAGCTTGTCTGCCGCCGTGCGTTCCGCAGGTTCGTCGCGGACGAGCTTGACGCAATGTTCCCCACTATGCGGAGAATAGTGGCGCATCCGTACGGGGCGGACAAGGCGGAAGAGTCGGGAGAATCGCCGCGACGCCAGCGCATCCTTCTTGCGATAGGCCCTGAGGGCGGCTGGACGGACGACGAGGTGGAGCTTTTGGAGTCAAGAGGCTTTCGGCGATATTCTCTCGGCCAGCGCATCCTGCGAACAGACACGGCGACAATCGCGCTCATTGCGCAGTTGGCTTTGGCTGAAGGAAGAGTGGAGTGAGCATGCATCTGCCGATGCATGATTCCGCAGTCGGCGAGTACTTGTGATGAAAATCTTTTGTCAGAAGTTGTCGGCGCGGCTCCCTAACTTTGTGTAAGCGGGAGGTGATCTTCCGCAGGACAACAAAGAAAGAAAGTCGAAAGAGGTGTGATATGAACAAGAACGTCAAGAATCTCGTGGTTGCAGGTCTCGCGTGCGTCGCGCTCTGCGGAACAACTCTCGCCGCCCCGCGCGGCGGAAACGGCGGCCGGGCTCCCGGAAGGGCGCCGACCCACCAGAAGGCGCCTGCGCCAAGGGTGACGCAGCATCACGCCCCCGCGCACAACGCAAGGCACCACAGAACCACCGTTGTGCGCCATGCGCCTGCTCTGCATCACCACGCCCCGGCACGTCATGTCGTCGTACATCGCGCGCCGCCACCGCCTCCCGTGCCTGTCGTGGTGCATCATGCGGTTCCCCCTCCGCCTCCGCCCGCACCCGTCGTGGTGCATCGCGAATGCCATACGGGAACAGGCCTTGGCGCGCTGCTAGGTGCGGTAGTTGGCGCGGTTGTCGGCGCGGCGCTTTAGCATGCGAGCCGTTTTTTGGTATAATTGTGGTGATGTTAAAGGTTGAAAATATTGCTGGGCGTTGTGAGGAGGGATGTCGGCTATGATGTCCGTGTGCGTGTACGTTGCCCTGTCTGCATTTCTGTTCGTGGGAAAGATTGTGCGAATGAAGTTCACGCTCCTCCAACGCCTCTATTTGCCAAGTTCCGTCGTGGGCGGGCTAATCGGGCTTGCGCTTGTGTCGGCTTTCGGGCATCTCGTTCCGCACGAGGGCATTGAGGTTGCGCAGAAAGTTCCCGGCTTCCTTATCAACATAGTCTTCGCGACGCTCTTCCTCGGCTCGGCCATTCCGAAGATGCGCGTTGTAGTGCGTTTCGCGCTGCCGCAGCTCTGCCTTGGGCAGATCATGGCATGGGGACAATACGTAGTTGGCCTCGGCTTGACCGGCTTTGCGTTGGTTAGGCTGTTCGACGTGCCTGCGGCGTTTGGCAACCTTCTAGAGATCGGCTTTGAGGGCGGGCATGGCACGGTCGGCGGCATGGTTGAGAGTTTCTCCGCTTTCGGCTGGGAGGATGGCATTGCCCTCGGCTATACGATGGCCACGGCCGGAATGATTCTCGGCATTGTGCTTGGCATGGTGCTGATACAGTGGGCGCATAAGAACCGCATCGTCACGCAAGTGGTGGCATTCGACGACCGTAGGCTTCATGAGCGCAAAGGCGTGCATCCGCGCAGAAACCGTCCCGCCGCCGGACGCCAAACCGTCATGAGCGACTCAATCGACTCGCTTGCGTGGCATCTGGCCGTAACCGGCGTTGCCGTCATGATCGGCATCGGCCTGCGCTCTCTAATCCCAATGAAAGGTTTTCCGCTGTTTCCGCTTTGCATGGTAGGTGGCGTGTTGCTGGAAGTTGCCGCAAAGCTTGTGAAGAAAGACCTCCTTCTCGACAGAGGTCAGATGGAGCGCATATCTGGCGCGTCGCTCGACTATCTTGTGGTTGCGGCGGTTGCCACGATTCAGCTTCGCGTCGTGGCGGCGAACTGGCTGCCGCTGGCGATCATGGTTCTAGCTGGAACTGCGTGGAGCTGTCTGGTGGTTCTGTGGGTCGCGCCGCGCATCTTTCGCACGGCGTGGTTTGAGCGCGCGATAGCCGAGTTCGGGCAGGCCATGGGCGTAACGGCGACTGGGCTTCTCCTGCTGCGCACGGTCGATCCCGACAACCGCACACCCGCCGCCATGAGTTTTGGCTACAAGCAGCTTCTTCACGAACCGTTCATGGGCGGCGGGGTCTGGACTGCCATCGCGTTCACGCTTGTGTACAAGATAGGCTGGTTCAATACGTGGCTGATCTGCCTTGCGATGCTTGCCGTGTGGTGCGCTGTCGCATTTGCGCTCTGGCGTCGCAACCGCAATTTGGTATAATATGCGCCTATGAGCTTTGCAAATCCATGGATGCTTGTTTTTCTTGCACCGCTCGCCGTTGCGGCGTGGCGGCTTCTTAGGCGCGGGCGTCGCAGCGGCATCCGCTTCTCTGCGCTTTCCAGGCTTCCTGCAAATGCGTCGGGGTGGCGTGCGCGCGTTGCGGCGCTTACGCCGTACATGCTCCTTTCCGGACTGGTGTTGCTCACGCTTGCCGCCGCCCGCCCACGCACGTCGCTTGCGCGCGAGAAGAAGTCCGTTGACGCGATAGCAATCGCGATGACTGTGGACGTGTCTGGTTCGATGGATGCGCTTGACCTGACGCCGAAGGGCGAACGGTTCTCGCGCAACACGACGCGTCTTGCGGTAGTCAAGAAGCTGTTCGCCGAGTTCGTAGAGAAGCGCCCCGACGACTTGATAGGGCTTGTTACGTTCGGCGGCTATGCCGCCACGCGCTCGCCGCTCACGGCGGATCATGCGGCACTGCTAAACGTGCTCAAGGGGGTAGAGATACCGTCAATCGCCCTTGATGCGCAGGGCAACGCCATTTCACGCGAAGAGCAGATGACAGCCATAGGCGATGGCCTTGCCACTGCGCTTGCGCGGCTCAAGGACGCGAAGCCGAAGTCGAAGGTCGTGATACTTCTCTCGGACGGCGTGAGCAACACGGGCGCGGTCGAGCCAGACGAGGCGGCCAGGGCCGCAGCGAAGCTCGGCATAAAGGTGTACGCCATCGGAGTCGGCACACGTTCGCGCCGTACGCCGATATTCGGCAGGGACTTCTTCGGGCGCGAGATGATACAATACGCCGACATGACATTTGATGAGAAGCAGCTCAAGTCGATAGCGAAGACGACAGGCGGCACGTATTTCCCGGTGAACGACCGAGACTCGCTCGCCAATGCCCTTGACGCAATCGACGAACTTGAGACCACGAAGCTGGATGCGGACGTGTACAATCGCTGGCGAGAGCATTTCGTGCCGTTTCTGCTCGCCGGGGCGCTTCTGGTGTTCTTAGCCGTTTCGCTGTCGATGTCAGCCGCGCGCCGCGTGGCGTAGCGGGAGGCGCAACAACCAATAGTGGAGGGAGGGAGCAAGCTAGCCATGCAAATCACAAAACGTGAATTCCTGAAGAGACTTGGCATTGTCGCCGGTGCTGGCATTGCCGTCGGCGCGCGCGCCGACGACTATACGTTTACCGGCGAGACACTGCCGCCAGGCGCGATAGGCGACCCGACGAAGCCAGGGTTTGGCAAGAATATATTCCCGCTTCCTCATACGATTGAGGATGGCCCTAGCGCGTTCATGAGGGGTGGCAAGGTAATTCAGCCAGAACGCGAAGTGCCGGTGTTTCACGAGACGGATGTCGTCGTCGTCGGTGGCGGGCCGGCTGGATTCGCGGCTGCGGTGGCGGCGGCCAGGCAGGGCGTGAAGGTCGCGCTTGTCGAGCGCTACGGTTCGCTCGGAGGTCTTTTCACAAATGGCATGGTCCTTATAATGCTTGCGACGTCGCGCAGGGATGAGTCTGGGAGCTGGACGCTTGTTGCGCGCGGGATATGCGACGAGTTCATGAAGCGCGCCCGTGCGCTTGGCGCGGACGTGTGCAGCCGCATTCCTGACGAGACCAACGACCGGCACATCCAGCCGACTGTCGATCCCGAGGGCGCGAAGTACCTGATGGACACGATGGTCGCTGAGGCGGGTGTCGAGATGTTTTTCCATTCCTGGGGCGTGGACGTGATCCAGGAAGGCAGGAAGGTACTGGGCGTCGTGTTCGAGTCCAAGCAGGGCAGACATGCGATACTGGCAAAGCAGGTCGTGGACTGCACGGGAGATGGTGACGTATTCTTCGCTGCCGGAGCGGACTACAGGCAGATCACCCACGCCCTCGGCTGGGTGACGCGGCTCGGGAACGTAGACCGAGTCACCGCCAAGCAGCCGCCGGTAGGGCCAGACGGCAAGCCACGGCCAGGAGTTTGGCCGCTCAAGAGCAACGAACCGAACGGAACTACGTCGTGGCGTCCCAGGCTCGGTCCGAAGGGCAATGGACTTGACGTGCGCGAACTTTCCGCCGCCGAGATCGCGCACCGCAAGTACTGGTGGGAAACCGTGCGCGAAATGCGAGCGACTTCAGGATGGGAAGAGGTGTACATAGCCAACACGTGCTCTCAGATTGGACCACGCAACACGCGTCTGCTTGCCTCTGGTCTTGTGGTTGACCGCAAAATGGTGGAAAGTGGATACAGCTGTCCGGATGTTGTTGGGTGGATGGGATCCGACGGTCCTCACGCTAGGGGCGTGCCGGTCGCATTCCGCTCGCTCCTGCCGCGTGGCGTGGACAATCTGCTTGCCGCCGGTCGCTGCCTTGGCGCCCCTGACAGCTGCGACATATATCGTCTTATCTGCCCGTGCTTCGTTACTGGGCAGGCCGCCGGCACGGCCGCCGCGATAGCAGCAAAAAGAGGCACATACGTTCGTGCGCTCGACATATCTGCCCTGCAAAAAGCTCTTCGGGCGGCAAACGTCTGGCTAGGATAGAGGCCGTCAGAATGAAAAAGCCAGAGATTCTCGCGCCTGCTGGCGACTTCACCTGCCTGCAGGCTGCGCTTGACGCTGGCGCCGACGCCGTGTACTTCGGCCTCGGCACCTTCAACATGCGCGCTAGGAGCGGTGTGAACTTCAAAGAGCAAGACCTTCCCGAAATAGCGCGTCGTTGCCGTGCGCGTGGCGCAAAGGCGTATCTTGCGCTGAACGCGATAATGTTCGAGGGCGAGGCCGAAGACGTGGAGCGGACGATTGCAGCGGCAATGCCGTACGTAGACGCGTTCATCGTAGCAGATTGGGGCGTAATATCGATGTGCCGACGGCACGGGGCGGTATACCATGTGTCAACGCAGATGTCGACCTCGAATTCCGAGGCAGTTCGCTTCCTCGCTTCGCAGGGCGCTGCACGTGTCGTGTTGGCGCGGGAATGCACGTTGGCGGAAGTGAGGCGCATCCACGATGTGATTGGCGGCGCGGTCGAATTGGAGTGCTTTGTGCATGGAGCGCAGTGTGTGGCGGAATCTGGAAGATGCTTCATGAGCCATTCCGTGTTTGGCAAGAGCGCGTGCCGCGGCGAGTGCAACCAGCCGTGCCGGAGGCGCTTCGTGGTGAAGGCGGTTGACTTATACGAAGATGCGCAAGGGCGGCCAGTTCATGAAGGGAAGACCGAGTTTGTAGTCGAGCCACACACGATACTGTCCGCTCGCGACCTCAATTCGCTAGGTTTTGTGGACAGACTGGTTGACGCGGGGATATCTTCGTTCAAGATCGAGGGGCGGGCGAGAAACGCAAACTACGTGAAGACTGTGATCGCGGCGTACAGGCGCGCGGTGGACGCAGTGGCCGCAGGAACGTACACGCCGGAGTTGGTAGCCGAGCTTAATGCGTCGGTTAAGACGGTGTTCCACCGTGAGTTTGCCGACGGTATGTACTTCGGGCGTCCTGGCAAGGACCAATTCACCGACTCCGAGGATTCTCTTGCCACGGAGGTAAAGCGGCATGTCGGAATAGTCGTGGACTATTTTTTGAAAGCTGGAATCGCGCAAGTTAAGATACAGGACCGCGCCATACGCCCTGGCGACAGACTTCAGATACATGGTCCGACTACAGGTGTGCAGGAACTCACGCTGGGCGAGCTTCGGCGCGATGATGAAAGGCCGAAAGTCGGCGAGAAAGGTTCATGGGTGACGTTTCGTGCGCCGCGATGTCGTGTCGGCGACAAGGTGTTTTTGATGGAACCGACCGGGAGACAGCAGCAATGAAAGTTGTTTTTCTCAGGCATGGCCAGACGGACTGGAACGCCGCGCACCGCATACAGGGCGGTGTGGCTGAAATCGACCTCAACGCAGACGGTGTACGGCAGGCTGAGGCCGCCGCAGAAGGACTGCTCCGCGCCGGCTGCGCATTTGACCGCGTGTATTCGAGTCCGTTTCGCCGCGCCATGCACACTGCGGAAGTGGTTTGCGGGCGCGTAGGCGGAACGCCGATGCCTGATGGCCGCATACATGAAATATGCTTTGGGGAGTACGAAGGCACGCCGTATCTTGATGGCGGCTTCATAGATGACAACATACGCGCGGCGTTTGAGAATCCCGAGGCATATGTTCCACGCGGTGGAGAAACGTATGAGCAGGTGTTCGCCCGTGTGCGCGACTTTCTCGACAATGAGATCAAGCCGCTGGAGGCTGAATGCGACAGCGTGCTGGTTGTGGCGCATGGCGGAATACTGCATGCCGTAGTAACGATTGTGCTTGGGCTGGGGGTGTCGCGCTTCTGGGAAGGTCGCCAGCGTAACTGCTGCGCACACGTCATTGATCTTTCCGGAGGCAGTTTTGCTTTGTGTCAGCGAGCCGTTGATCCAGCCGAGGTTTCGCTGCGCTAGACGTTCACGACGAACGTCAGCGGCCATTTTTTGGTATAATACCGACTTATGAAACAGATAAGTGTTGGTATTCTCGGGTTCGGAACCGTCGGCGCAGGCGTTGCGGACGGGCTGATCAGGCATCGTGAAGTAATGTCAAGGCGGCTTGGCGTAGATATCGTGCTAAAGGCGATTGCTGACCTCGATATAACGACGGATCGCGGAGTTGCAGTTCCTGCCGAGGTGCTTACGACGGACGCAGCGGCAGTGATTGCCGACCCTGGAATAAACATCATCGTTGAGACGATAGGCGGAACCGGCATAGCGAAGAAGTTCGTGCTTGATGCACTTGCGGCGAAGAAGTGCGTCGTCACGGCAAACAAGAAGCTGCTCGCCGAGTACGGTCGCGAGATATTTGACGCGGCAAAGACCAATGGCGTGGACATTTACTTCGGAGCTTCGGTCGGCGGCGGAATTCCGATCATCCGTGTGCTGCGCGAAGGCCTTGCCGGAAATGACATCGAGTCGATATATGGCATCCTGAATGGAACTTGCAACTACATTCTGACGCGTATGGAAAACGAGGGGCTGCCGTTCGACGACGTTTTAAAGGACGCGCAGCGCCTCGGATACGCGGAGGCCGATCCGTCGCTAGACATCGACGGCTTCGACACGGCGCACAAGGCCTGCATACTCTCCGCGCTTGCGTACGGCTTTCAGCCGACGCTCGATCAGGTGCATGTGGAGGGAATACGTCATCTATCTGGCGAAGACGTGCGCTACGCCGCAGAATTTGGCTATCGCATAAAACTTCTCGCCTGCGTAGCCAGGGACGGCGACGAGGTGGAAGTGGGTGTGCATCCTACGCTTATCCCGTTCTCGCACATGCTTGCCAGTGTAAACGACGCGTTTAATGCGGCGATGGTCAAAGGCGACCTTTCTGACTACACGCTTTATTACGGACGCGGCGCCGGCCGTGCGCCGACGGCCTCGACCGTCATCGGCGACATCGGTGACATCGCGCGCAACCTTGCACATGGCGAGACGCGCTACGGTCGCGCCGTGCCAGACTACGCCGAGGGTTCTGTGCGGCTGCGTGCGGCATCGGAGATTTCGTCAAAGTACTACCTGCGCTTCATGCTTGCAGACAGGCCTGGAGCGATGGGTCTTGTTGCTTCCGCCCTTGGTCGCCACGGGATATCGATTTCGGCACTGTCCCAGAAGGATGCGCCTCCCGGCGACGGACCTGTTCCGGTTGTGGTGCTCACGCACCGCGCCAAGGCGTCCAACCTCGATGCCGCGCTCGCGGAGATAAAGGCTGGCGGAGCGACTGGCGAGGATCCCGTTAAGCTGCGTGTTCTCTGACCATGGGGCGGGATAGGAGAAACGACATGAAAATAGAGGGAACAATCACTGCGCAGGTCACGCCGTTTGCTAAGGACGGATCAGTTGACTACGGTTGTCTCAAGGCGCTGGTGGAAGCTCAGGTGTCAGCAGGCATTGAGGGCATTTGCTCAGTAGGCACTAGCGGGGAATCGCCCACGCTTTCACACGAGGAGCACCACAAGGTCATAGAGAAGACGATAGAGTACGCCGGCGGAAAATGCCTGATCGTCGCGGGAACGGGCGCGAACTCCACGGCGGAGGCGGTTTCGCTTACGAAAGCTGTGATTTCTATGGGCGGGGCCGATGCGAGCCTTCAGGTTACGCCGTACTACAACAAGCCGAACGGCGAGGGACTGTACCGCCACTTCATGACGGTGGCAGACCTCGGGCTTCCGATCATACTGTACAACGTGCCAGGCCGGACAGGACGCGAAATTCCGCTTGACGTTGTTGCTCGGCTCGCCGCGCACCCCAACGTCGTGGCCATAAAGGAGGCCGCCGGCTCAGTGGACCGCGTGAGCGCAATAAAGGATGTAGCGCCTGAATTCACCGTCCTCTCCGGCGATGATTCGCTTGCCCTGCCGATGATTTCCGTTGGTGCGTCGGGAGTCATATCTGTGGCATCGAACGTGATTCCGCGTGAAATGGGCGACATGGTGCGCCTTGCGCTTGCGGGTGATTTTGCTGGCGCGCGGACGATGCATGCCAAGTTCTATAGGCTGTTCCGCGATTTGTTCATCGACGTCAACCCCGTGATGGCCAAGGAGGCGCTTGCATTGATGGGCAGGTGCGAGCGTGCATTCCGCCTGCCGCTTTGCGAGACGGATGACTCGAAGCTGGAGCGCATACGCGCGACGCTTGGTTCGCTTGGACTTTTGCCTGCGGGCTCGCGTAAGCCGTGAAGCGGCTCTGCGTATTCGTAGCGAGCGGATTTGGGCTCGGGCTTGTGGTGCCGTTCGCACCTGGTACGTTCGGGTCGCTGCCTGGCGTGGTGCTTGCGTACGCAGTGTGTGCGCTGCCATTGTGGCTTCAGCTCGTCGTGTGCCTTGGGCTTACGCTCCTTGCCATACCGTTCTGCGACGTGGCGGAGAAGGCGCTGGGCATAAAGGACGACGGGCGCATAACCGCAGACGAATGGATGCTCTACCCGATTGCGCTTGTGGGCATTCCGCTCGCATCGCTGCCTTGGTGGTCGATGATTGTGTTCTTCTGCGTTGTAAGGGCTATTGACATCGCGAAGCCTTGGCCGGCGCGGCAGATACAGTGCCTGCCCGGCGGCCGCGGCATCGTGGCAGATGACTTTTTTGCCAATCTCTATTCGCTTGCTGTCAACTGGATCATTATAATCGCTCTGTTCAGATGAATAATATTCTATGCTTGATTGTTGCCGCCGTCACGTGGTTCCCGGCGGATGACTGGCAGGACATGCCAGATCCCGTCGCAAGCCCGAACGCACGCAAGGGCGGCACGTTGCGATTCAATGGCGATCAGGCTCCGAAGAGCTACAACGCCTACATTGACAACAATTCGTATACGCGAATGACTTTCGATCTCATGTACGAGAACCTGCTCACGACAGATCCAAAGACCCTCGACTTCCAGCCAGGTCTTGCGCGTCGGTGGGCCGTGTCTGACGACGGGCGTGAGTTCACATTTGTCATTGACGACCGTGCCAGGTGGTCTGACGGCAAGCCAGTAGAGGCTGCCGACGTTAAGTGGACGTTTGACGCAATCATGGATGCTAAGAGCGACACTGGGCCGTGGAAGACGTCTCTTGGCTCCTTCGAAAGCCCGGAGGTCGTTGACGCGCATACCGTCATAATGCGCAAGAAGGGTGATTCGCCCAAATCATGGCGCGATCTCATGCACTGCGGATTCTTCTGGATTCTGCCGCGACATGCGTTCTCAATACGTCCGTTCAACACCATCTCGCCGGTTGGTATGCCAACGTCGGGGCCGTACCGTATGTCGCGAGTCGAAGAGCAGGTGGAAAGTGAGTTTAGGCGCAATGCCAACTGGTGGCGGGCGAACCAGCCGTCGTCACGCGGCGTGTGCAACTTCGACAGGATCGTCATGAGATACCATGCCAGCAAGGAGAATGCGTTTGAGGCGCTGAAGAAGAGGCGCATCGACGTGTATCCTGTCTATTCGGCGCGAATCATGGTCGAAGGCACGAAGGGCGAGCTCTTTGCCCGGAACTGGATACAGAAGCGTCGCGTCAAGAACCGTGAGCCCATTGGTTTTCAGGGCTTTGCCATGAATATGCGCCGCCCTCCGTTCGACAATCTGAAAGTCCGCCAGGCCATGGCCAAGCTGCTTGACCGCGAAACTATGAACCGCACCATGATGAACGGGGCGTATTTTCTGCTTAGGAGCTACTACACCGACCTGTACGACAAGGACCATCCCTGCAGTAACACGCTCTGGGAGTATGATGTAGAGGGCGCGAAGCGCCTGTTGGCTGAGGCCGGGTACGCAAATGGCTTCAAGTTCACGTTTCTTTCCCGCTCGTCCGGCGACGACAAGTTCCTCGCGCTCTTCGACCATTCGCTCAGAGAGTGCGGAATCGAGATGAAGATAGTGCGCAAAGACTTTGCCGGATGGATGCGTGACATGGATTCGTTCAACTTCGACATGACATGGGCGGCGTGGGGCGCGTCGGTGTTCCGCAACCCAGAGATGCAGTGGCATTCGGCAGAAGGGCGGCGTTCCGGTGGGAACAACATAACTGGGCTTGACATACCGGAAGTGGATCGCATCATCGAGGAGGAGAAGTCGATGATGTCCGTTGCCGAGCGCGCCGATGCGTATCGCCGCATTGACAGGCTCGTGGCCGATGCCGTGCCGTACGTTCTTCTGTGGAATACCGACGAGCACAGGATTCTATGCTGGAACAAGTTTGGCATGCCCGATATGCCGCTTGGCATATACGGCGACGAGTCTGCCGTGCTGTCGTACTGGTGGCACGACCAGGATCGTGCCGAGGAGCTTGAACGCGCCATGAAAGAGGAAAAATGCCTGCCCTCGATTATGAACTGATCGACTCCGGAGACGGACGCAAGCTGGAGCGCTTCGGCAAGTTCGTGTTGGCGCGACCGTGCGCGCAGGCGATGTGGCGACCGTCTCTCGGTGCTGCTGAGTGGGCGCGCGCCGACGCATCGTTCGACAGGGAGGACGGCAACCGCTGGCATGGGCGCGGCAACCTTCCGAACGAATGGAGGGTTACGGTCGCAGGCATTCGCTTTAAGCTTGGCGGAACCGATTTCGGGCATCTCGGCATATTCCCCGAGCAGAGCGCACAGTGGCGGTGGGTCAGAAACGCAGTGGCTGTAAGAGCTGCCGCAAAACCGCCGAGCGTGCTCAACCTCTTCGCGTATTCAGGCGGTTCGACCATGGCCGCAGCCCTGGGAGGCGCCGAAGTGTGCCATCTTGACGCGTCCAAGGGCATGGTTGAATGGGCGCGCGGCAACGCCGCGTTGAATGGCCTTGCAAATTGGCCGATACGCTGGATAGTGGACGATGCTCACAAGTTCATGCGCCGAGAGGTGCGGCGTGGGCGCAGATACGACGCAATCGTACTTGATCCGCCGACTTTTGGGCGTGGTGCTAGTGGCGAGATGTATAAAATCGAGCGCGATTTGGGCGAAACGCTTGACTTAGTGAAAACGCTTCTCTCGGACAATCCGCTTTTCGTGTTGTTCTCGTCGCACACGCCCGGAATATCGGTGCAGGTGGCTGAGAACATAATGGGGCAGCTTTTCCCGGCTGCGAAACTTGAGTCAGGCGAGATGCTGCTCGAAGGCTCGTCCACGCCGTGCCCGAGCGGCATATACTGCCGAGTGGTGTTCTGAACACGACATCAATCGAAAGGAATAAACAATGAGTAAAACGCAAACAACGGCATTACTGCATTTTGGCGCACTCCCAATCATGGCGCTTGCATTGACCGGCTGTCCATCGAGATCGAGCGAGGCGACTGTGGATAGTGCCGCGAAGGCGAAGGAGGCTGAATCGCCGCAGGCTCCAGCCAACGCCGTATGGACTGACGACATCGACGCTGCTTTCAAGACGGCGAGCGAAACCGGCAAGCCGGTTTTCATAGATTTCACTGGCAGCGACTGGTGCTACTGGTGCAAGCTGGCCGAGAACAACATATTTTCCACGCCGGACTGGAAGGCGTTTGCTGCAGACGTCGTGTGCCTGAAGGTGGACTTTCCACAAGGCAATCGACCTGATGTGTTCACCATGAAGAAACGTCAGCAGCTTGCGGACGAGTTCAACGTGCAGGGATATCCGACGCTTGTGCTGGCGACGGCTGGGCGCAAGGAGATCGCACGGTTCATGGCCGGACGCAAGGGGGCTGCTGAGTTCATTTCCGAAGTGCGCAAGAAAATGCCGACTGCGCTTCCACGGTGATTGCGCCCGGACGTGAGATCCTGACGTTTGAAAGTGTCAGGCGCATTATGGTATAATTCACGCATGAAAAAAATCATCGCCGTTGTATGTCTGTCGCTGGCCGGAACGTTGTCGGCTGATACTGTAGTTGACGTAAATGTATCTGGGCGTTCAAAGATTTCGGTTGAGATGCATGTCTCTCATCCGATGTTTTCTAGATGCCTCGCAAAGAACCTTGAAATATCAGGTCTCTTCTCTGTTGGCGGAGCTGGCGCCATCAAGGTCTCGGGTGTGCCTGGCGCCATACGTGCGGAGGGCGTAGGCAAGGCACTCAACTGCCCCGTGCCGTTCACCGACGACAGATCAGCACGCATGGCGGCGCGGCAGCTGTCGGACGCGATGGTGTCTGCGTGGTCCGACGGGAAGCAGAAAGGCTTCGCGCTCGACAGGATAATCTTCCTCGACTGCGGCAAGTCGCGTGGCGCCAAAACGGCAAGACCGAGCGAGCTGTGCGTTACGTATCCGGACGGATTTGACATCCGCAAGCTCACGAGCGACGGCAGGATGACTGTGTTTCCGCGTTGGCAGGCAGATGGAGAGTCGATCCTATACATCTCCGACAAGGGCGGAGCTCCGCAGATATGGCAGATGAACACACTGACTGGCCGACGGTCGGTGAAGTTCAGCTTCAAGGGCACGCCGGCCGGCGTCGCAGTTTCGCCAGATGGCTCGAAGATCGCGGCGATTCTTTCCTTTCAGGGCAATCCTGAACTGTATGTTCTGCAGGGCGGCAGCTACACGCGCCTTACCAACACGCCGCTTGCAAGCGAGGGTCAGCCCACTTGGAGCCCAGATGGACGCCAGATCGCGTATGTATCAGATGAGACGCGCCATCCGCAGATTTACGTCGTTGACATCGCGACTCGGCAGAAGCGCCGCCTCACGTCTCGCGGATCGATGAACTTCGATCCGGACTGGGGCAAGGACGGACGCATTGCCTACATAACGCGCCGAGGCGCCGCGCAGGTCGCCGTCATGTCGCCGAACTCCGGCGATGCGTCGGCGCATCTGGTCACCGAACAGTCGAACTGGGAGCATCCGAGCTGGTCGCGCGACGGACGCCACCTCGTCGCAAACCGCGACAAGGCGCTGTTCCTGATAGACACGCTTGAGGACGGCGACAAGCCGCGTCAGCTCTTCACTGCGAATGGCAACTGGATTTCGCCTAGCTGGCAGAAGTAAGGTCTAGCTATGAAGATAGATGTTGCATACGTTGCCGAGCTTGCGCGACTGGAGCTTACGGATGAAGAGAAGAATGTCTTCCAGCCGCAGCTGGAGAGTATAGTTGGTTATGTGGACAAGATTTCGTCAGTAGACGTTGAGGGCGTGGAGCCCATGATGCACGGGCGACCTCTCGTGAATGCGTTCCGCGAGGACGTTGTGAGGCCGTCGCTTCCGGTAGAGGTCGCGCTCGGTAACGCGCCTAAGCGTGTCGGTGACGAGTTTCTGCTGCCAAAGATCGTCGAAGGCGCCGAGTCATAGTGAACGGAGCGAATTTTTCTGCATTGACTGTCCGGTGCGCTTATCTTATTACCCCTTGCATGACGTAGCCAGTTATGATATACTACGCGCCAATTCATCACTGAGATTGGAGAAACAAGAAGTATGGTCAAGATCAGAATGCGTCGCACGGGTTGCACCAACCACGCGACATACCGTATAGTCGCGGCGGACTCGCGTTCGCCTCGCGACGGCAAGTTCCTTGAGATCCTCGGGTGGTATGATACCCAGATCAAGGAGAACAACTTCAGGCTCGACATCGCGCGTGTCGACTATTGGCTTTCGCAGGGCGCCCAGCCCTCCGCAACGGTTGCCTCGCTCATCCGCCGCGCCAAGAATCCAGCGCTGAAGCCGCATCACGCGACCCCGGCGAAGAAGGCCGAAGCGAAGAAGGAGGCCTAAGCCATGGGTATCAAGCTTATCGACAAGATCAACGCCGAGCAGACCGCTGCGCTTGCTGGCAAGAACTATCCCGAGTTCCGCGCCGGCGATATCGTGCGCGTGTCCATCAAGATCAAGGAAGGCGACAAGTTCCGCGTCCAGGATTTCGAGGGCAAGGTCCTTGCGATCGACAACGGCCGCAAGAACATCTCGGGCAACTTCACCGTCACGCGCGACAGCTATGGCGTCCGGGTTGAGAAGCTCTTCCCGTTCAACTCGCCATGGCTGCAGGGCATCAGGGTCGTCAAGAAGGGCACGGCCTGGCGCGCGAAGCTCTACAACGAGCGTACGTTCTGCTCGCACAAGGCTGTGCGCAAGCTCGTCAAGAAGTAATAAGATCGGCCTCTGGCCGGCTGGCAGAAGGCGGGCGGCGCTCATGGGCGACCGCCCGCTTTCCTTTTCAATGTCTTTGGTGCGATGCTAATTGTAGACATAATCAGCGTTCAGCCGCAGATGTTCTCCGGATTTCTCTCGGAGTCCATAGTGGCTCGTGCGGTGAAGAAGGGCGCATGCACCATAAGGCTTGTGGATCTGCGAGACTTTGGCCGTGGGCGCTGGAAGAAGGTCGATGACCGCCCGTATGGCGGTGGTCCTGGTATGTTGATGTGCTGCGCTCCGTGGTTTGATGCGGTTGAGAGCTGTGCGGCGCGTGGCGTTGCCGCAGGCTTGCCGAGTCCGAGGGTTGTCATGACAGACCCGAAGGGCCGCAAGTTCACTCAGCGCGACGCGGAGAGGTTCGCATCCATGGGCGCAGATGGCGACTTGCATCTTGTCTTCATGTGCGGGCACTACGAGGGTTTTGATGCGCGGTGCGAAACTCTGTCGACAGATCGCTACTCTGTCGGAGACTTTGTGATGACTGGCGGCGAGCTTGCCGCCGCTGCCATGGTAGATGCTATTGTGAGGCTTTTGCCTGGAGTGCTTGGCGGCGGGCCGGCGGCAACGGCGAACGAGAGTTTTGGCCCAGATGGACTTCTGGAGGCCCCGCAGTACACGCGCCCGCCGGATTTTCGCGGCATGAAGGTTCCCGAGGTGCTTCTTTCTGGCGATCACGTGAAAATCGAGGCATGGCGGCGCGCGGCCTCTCGGCAGCTTACGGCAGAGGCGGCTATGGCGGCTTGTCAGAGTGGGTTGGATTTGGTACAATACAACGCCAACGGAAAATAGTTTAGATGTACCTAAAGCAGCTTGACATAATCGGCTTCAAGTCTTTCGCAGACAGGACGCGGCTCACCTTCGAGCCGGGTCTTATTGCGATTGTCGGGCCGAACGGCTGCGGTAAGTCCAACGTCTCAGACGCGATCCGGTGGGTGCTTGGCGAGCAGAAGCCGACCGCCCTCAGATGCTCCAAGCTCGTCGACGTTGTATTCAACGGAACCGACACGCGAAAGCCGCTTGGCCTTGCAGAGGTGTCCATCACGTTCGCTGACTGCGAGAAGGAGCTTGGAACCGACTACCATGAAGTAACCGTGACGCGCCGCGTCTATCGCGACGGCACAGGCGAATACTTCATCAACAAGCAGCAGAGCCGCTTGAAAGACGTCCAGCACCTCTTCATGGGAACTGGCATAGGCACTAGCTCTTATTCTGTGATGGCGCAGGGCCAGATTGACGCGATTCTCTCGTCCAAGCCCGAAGACCGCCGCGCCGTGTTCGAGGAGGCCGCCGGCATAACGAAGTTCAAGGCCGACCGCAAGGAGGCGCTGCGCAAGATCGAGCAGACCGAGCAGAACCTCTTGCGCGAGGCGGACGTTCTGCGCGAGATGAAGCGCCAGATAGGCTCGCTTCAGCGTCAGGTTGGCAAGGCCAAGAGGTACAAGGAGCTGCGCGATGAACTGCGCGGCCTCGACATATACGTTTCGCGCCAGCGTATACACGGCTACGATCAGGAGCTTGAGCAGAACGCCGCCAATCGCGTGCAGATAGACGCTGCGATTGCCGAGGCGCAAGGCACCGTCACGGCCGCCGAGGAGCGCGCCCAGGAACTGCATGCACAGGTGCATGAGCTTGAGGATCGACTGCAGGCGCTTGCCGCGCAGCAGGCTCAGGCCGAGGCGGACTATGTCCGTGCGCGTGAGGTTATAGGGGTAAACGCTACGCGCGTAGAGGAGTATCGTGGCTTTGTGGCCCGCGACAATGCCGAGATAGCCGAGTCGCGCCAGGCGCTTGAGGAAGTGAAGATGCAGGCGGAGTCGCTTGAGCAGAAGACGACGCTCCTGAACGACTCCCTTTCCGCCGCCCGCGAGACGCTTGCCGCTGCCGAGGCAGAGTTCAACGAGCTTCAGGCGGCGATAGACGCGCAGCGCGAGAATGTAGCCGCGAGGCGCAGGGAAGTTGCCGACACTACCAGAACTGGAACGCTCGTCAACGATAGCGAGGTGAGTCGCAACGGTGCCGTTGAAGTGTGGAAGGCTGGTACGTCCGTCACGACGATGATGAAGCGTGAAGATCTCATGGCCATCGTGACTGCCGCCGAGGATGAGCTGCGCGAGATGGAGCTGAAGCACATCCCCGCGTCGCAGAGGCTTACGGAGTGCCGCATAGCCGCGAGCCAGATGGAGCAGGAGCTTTCGTTCGTCGGGCAGCAGGGCGAGGCGGCGCGCCGCCGCAGGGAGGAGCTCGCCCACACGGTCACATCGCGCGAAGAGCAGATACGTGGCTACGAGGATTCCATAGCGCGGCTGACGGAGGAGTCAGGCGACCTCATCGAGAAGCTGGACGAGCTCAAGGCGAGGGCAAACGAATTTGTTGACCTTATCAACGACGGGCGTGGGCAGCGCGCGGAAATGCTTGAGAAGATCAATGTCGCAGATCAGGATGCCGCAAGACGCCGCGCAGAGCTGGATCAGGCGAAGGACTTCCGCGGAAAACTTGAGGTGCAGGCAGCGGAGTCCACGATGCGCCGGCAGAACGTGTATGCGCATTTGCAGGATGAGTACGGGCTCTTTGCGGATGCCGTTATGCGTGAACCCGACCCGGAGTGGAAGAACGGCGTGGTTCCGCCGATGGAGGAGCTTGAAGGCACGGTTGGCAGGCTGCAGGCCGAAATCGCCGCCCTCGGCCCCGTGAACATGGTTGCCATTGACGAATGTCGCGAGCTAGAGGAGCGTTATGCGCGCGAGAAGGCGCAGGAAGAGGATCTTCTGTCCGCAAAGGCGCAGATACTTGAGTTAATCAACAACTTGAACACTACGTCGGGCGACATGTTCCGCTCCACGTTCGAGCAGGCTAACCGCAATTTTCAGACGATGTTCACCCGGCTCTTCGGCGGCGGCGAGGCGAAGCTCGCGCTTCTTGAGAACGAGGAAGATCCGCTTGAATGCGGAATCGACATAATCGCGCGTCCACCGGGGAAGCGTCCGCAGTCGGTGACGCTTCTTTCCGGCGGCGAGCGCACCATGACGGCCGTGGCGCTTCTCTTCTCTATTTTCATGATCAAGCCAGCTCCGTTCTGTATGCTAGACGAACTTGACGCCGCCCTCGACGACGCCAACATCGGTCGTTTCGTGGAGCAGTTGAAGGAGTTCCTTGCGCAGTCGCAGTTCCTCATCATAACGCACAACCAGCATACGATTGCCGGCTCTGACCTCGTCTATGGCGTGTCGCAGCAGGAGAAGGGCGTTTCGCGCGTCATTTCGATGAAGCTGAGCGACCTCGGCGCTGCGCCCGGCAAGTAATGCCCCCAAATTCCTTCGGACGTTAGGGCTCGATTATGACGCGGGTCCCGGAACGGCACATTGCGTATAGGCGTGCTGCATTCCAGTTTGCAAGTCGAAAACATCCATGCGAGCCGGTGAACCCTATCGACTCTGGTCGTGGCGTTCCGTGTATTCCGTATCCAGGGAGGTTTAATCCCATCCATGCAACGCCAACTGGACAGTTCTCGCCTTCCGGCCAGACGTGCCGTTGCACCTTCTTCCCATTCGGCGTGAAATCTGGTGTGTAGGTATAGTTTGGCCATGCGACGTAACTTGTTATCTTCAGCTCTCCGTGCGGCGGAACCTTGGCCTTGTTTGCGGCTATCGAGCACGGGAACACGGCCAGTGTGCGCCCGTCTGCCGAGTAGGCCGATATCTCGCGCTGTGATATGGACACCTTTACAAGCGCGGCCACGGGTCGTTTCGGCCGCCTCGGCCTGCCTCTGTCACCGGCTGCAAGCTCCTCTTTTATGGACGGGAAATCGGGGATGACGAGCTTGAGGCCAGGTTTCACATTGGACCAGTCAACTCCTGGGTTCATCTTCGCCAGCGCAATCTGTGAGAGATGGCCGCGTTCGGCGAACATCTCCTTTATTGACTCATATCCCATTCGCGGGAGCTTGGCACGTTCGGATGGGCTTTCCGGAATGCGAACAAGCGCATCAATGTCGGCCTGTGTGACCTCGACGATGCGGAACGGGTCCGGCAAGTCGGCGAAGTAGGCATTGTAGGCTTGTTCAATGGGAATCGCATTTACCGGCATCTTTGCATTCGGGAGAGAGAGCAGGTAGCGGCGGAGGGCATTTTCGGACTTTGCCCCCCATCGACCGTCGATCGTGTTGCATGAGAAGCCTGCGCGGTCCAGATGAATCTGGACGGCGAGAGCTTTAGTTTCGGCGAATGTCGTCGCCGCAAGCAGTGCAAGCACGCAAAACATGCCGCGTATTATATCATAAGACGCTCTCGATCACATACGTTGTTTGTGGCGTATGCGGTTCATGTGCATGATCAGAGCCACAGAAACCAGCATTTTGCCATTGCTAAAATCTAATGCGATTTTGCAATAATCTACATTGCCAGCGCAGGTGCCGAAGTAGTATAATATCGTGCGTAGACTTATGAAAGGAAAATTCAACATGTCAAGAACAATGATACCTGTGGAAGAGTTCAAGGAGCGCGTCGCGAAGGCGGCGAAGCTGGTGGCGGCGAAGGGGCTGGACGTCCTCGTCGTGAACGGATCCGAGGCGGACTACGCCGACACGCGCTACTTCTCGAACTTCTGGCCGCTTTTCGAGAGGTGCGGCGTCGCGATCGCCGCGAACGGCGAGGCCGCGCTCATGGTCGGGCCGGAGAGCCAGGTGTTCGCCGGCGACTTCAGCTGGATGGATCGCGTGTGCGTGGTCTATCAGTACCGCGAAAGCGCCAACCCCTCATACCCTGAGCTGAAGACCGAGACGTACCGCGATGTGTTCGCCAAGCTCGGCGTGACCGGCGAGTGCATACGCATCGGCGTCGCGGCGAAGCTCAACACCAACGTGGTGCAGCTCGACGGGCTCCGCGAATCATATCCCAAGGCCGAGATCGCGTGGGCCGACGACATAATGCTTGAGCTTCGGCGCGTGAAGAGCGTTAACGAGATCGCCTGCATCCGCGAGGCGGCGCGCATCACCGACCTCGCCACGAAGGCCGTGATGGCGGAGCTGCGGCCCGGCAAGACCGAGCTGGAGCTCGTCGGCGTCGCCCAGAAGTGCATCTACGAGAACGGCGCGGAATACGAGGGGCTGCCTATGTACTGCTTCTCCGAGAAGTCAACGCGCCACGCGATCTCGCGCTCGTCCTACAAGCCAATCGAATACGGAGACATCGTGCAGCTCAACCTGTCCGCGAAGGTCTGCGGCTATTCGCCGTCCATCGGGCTTCCGGTGTGCTGCGGCAAGCTTACGCCCGAGAAGCGCGACTTGGTGCAGTTCGGCCTTGAGGCGCACTACTGGACGGAGCGGCAGATCAAGGCGGGCGTTCTCGCGTCGGACATCGCGAAGCGCTTCATCGAGTTCTACGAGAAGAACGGGCGCCGCGCCAACTACTTCTACGGCCCATGCCACGGCACGGGGTTAATCGAGGTAGAGGCGCCGTGGATGGAGACCATTTCCGACTATCCGCTCCAGCCGAACATGACGTTCCAGATCGACACGTTCGTCACGTCCCCGACGTTCGGCCTACGGTGGGAGAAGCCGATTGCTGTCACGGCGGACGGCTGCGAGAACCTTGCGCCGTCCCAGATCGGCACGGACGGCCCGATTGAGGTGGAGGTCTAAGATGCGTTATGAGCTGATGCGGCCGAGCCAGATCCGCGAGGCGATAAAGAAGAGGACGCCCGTCGTCCTTCCGCTCGGCGTCCTGGAGTACCATTCGGAGCACCTCCCCGTCGGCATGGACACGCTCGCCGTCGAGCGCGCGCTCCACCTGTACGAGAAGGAGGCAGATGTCGTGATACTCCCCAGCTTCTACTGGGGGGCGTCGAGCCGCGCCGTCGCGCCGTGCGAAGGGCGAGGCTCGATACCGGTCGACTCGCAGGCGCTTGTGCCGATTGCGCGGCAGATATTCCGAGGGCTCCTTGACGTTGGCTTCCGCAACATCCACACGTTCGTGCACCACCAGAGCGAGGACTTCAACGCCGGGATGCCGACCGACCTTGCCTTCCGCCTTGCGAGCCGACAGGTGATCATGGAGTTCCTTGAGGAGAAGAAGGGTGACGGCTGGTGGGGCGATCCCTCGTCGGCATCGTACTACACCGACCACACGAACCTCGATGCCAACCCGTTCATCTGGATCCAGAACCATGCGCTCATGGACGCGAAGGTGCTGGCGAAGTATCCGTTCGACCACGCCGGCGAGGGCGAGACGTCGCTCATGATGTCGCT
>CACYCL010000158.1 GCA_902772905.1 uncultured bacterium
CGATTTCATCTGGAAGCACAAGGAAGATTTCCTGAAGCGCATGCCGAAAAGCGTTCTGCAGTCCAACTGGTACTATCACGAGAAGTTCGATCCGAACGACCATCGCGTGAAGGGGTATCTTGACCTGGAGGAAGGAGGTTTCGACCAGATTCCGACTGGCTCGAACTACAGCTGCGACGTGAATTTCGCGGGAACTGTGGACTTCTGCCGCAAGAACATTCCGGCGGAACGTCTGAAAGGTTTCCTGATGGCACCTTGGCGGCACACCATCCCGCACTGGCGCAACGACCTTGTGTCAGCCATCGACATTGCGAAAAAGGTCATTCGTGCAGGCGATGCTGGAGTGCAGCGATGAGGCGCCGGAAGTTCATTTCAAATGTCGGCGCATGGTCGCTTTTGTGTGCGTCAGGATGCCGACTGCCAGAACGAGGACGGAACGCGTATGCGGTAAGCGTGCTGGGCGACACTCATTTTGATGGCACCGACCGGAATGTGTACCACGCCAACTATCGCCCGGAAGTGGAGTGGAAGCGATGTGTGTGCGAAGGCGAGTTCCTTCGCAATGCAGAGATGTGGAAGAATCGTATGCCGAGGCTACTCTCCTCGGCTGCGCGATGCCGAACCGACAACACGGCGTTTCTGCTGCATCTTGGAGATCTTGTTCAGGGAGACTGTTGTGACTACGGCCTCCACTTGAAAATGCTGCGCGAAGCTGAGACAGCGTGTTGCCGTGGGTTTGACGGGCTGGACTTTCTCATGGTCTGCGGCAATCACGACATTCGCGAGATGGTTACGAAAGACGGTGCCATGGCGTTTGACGAATGGTATGGCAAGCCGTCGGTCTGGGTGCGTCGCGAGATGGACGACGCCTGGATATTCGTTGACTCCACGCGTCCGGACGCCGACGCCTTGTTTGCCGCGCTCGCCGATTCTGACGGTGCGCGTCATACGTTTCTTGTTTCGCACGGACCGGTTTCGCCTACCGACAACTGGGGGTATTTCTGGTTCCTCTTCGGCGAGAAGCGTCACACCGAGACGCGACGACATCTGCGCCACGAACTGACCCGCCGCAATGCCATCGTCTTAGCGGGGCACATGCACTGCACGTCTTTGATGGAATGGAAAGATCGCGAAGGGACGCTGGTTCAGTTCATCGCCAACAGCGTATGGACGAGAGATGACATGGCAAGCGCACCGCTTGTCGCCGACGATCCAAGGTGCTTCGGCTCGCTTTACGTGAATCGGAAGGCAAAGGACGAACCGGAGGAGTACGATGGAGCCTATACGACTCGAAGCAGGGCGGAGGCTCTGGCGCTCATATCCGAATACGCCGACATGCGGCAGTATAAGAGATGGGATTCCGCCGGGCATTATCGCCTTCTGGTCTCACCGGACTCAGTCGACATGCTGTTTTATCCGGGCGACGCATTGGTGCCTTCCATGACGTTTGCGCTTAAGGGAAGGGGTGAGGCATGAAGAAGGGCGTGTTGCTTGTGCTTGCGGTTTCGGCGGGGCTGTCTCTTTCGGCTGCACCTGCATGGGATGATCCGCTTGTCAACGCTGAGAACAGGCTTGAGGCGCGCGCATATTTGCCGAGGGGCAATCAGGTATTGTCGCTTGACGGTACGTGGAGCTTCGCATGGGAGGGGAGCTCCGACGGCTCCATTGCCTCGCGTGCGCCAGATGAAATCGAAACGCCGTTCGAAATCGACGTCCCTTCGTGTGCGGAGCTTCGTGGCTGGGGCGTGCCGCACTATGTAAACATACGATATCCGCATCCCATGACGCCTCCGACGATTGATCCCAAATACAATCCGACGATGCTCTACCGCAGGTCGTTCTCTGTCCCGGAGTCGTGGCGCGGCAAGCGAATCATCCTTCGCTTCGAAGGCGTGGCGTCGTGCTGCGAAGTATGGCTGAACGGCAGAAAGGTCGGCTATTTCGAGGACGCGAGGCTTCCGTCCGAATTTGACGTGTCGTCGTTCGCGGCGTTTGGCGCAGCGCAGAATGAAGTGGTGGCGCGCGTGCGCAAATGGTGCGACGGCAGCTATGTCGAGGATCAGGACATGATTCGGTACGCCGGCATCTTCAGGTCGGTCGTTCTCTATGCCGAAGACATGGATGGAATAGCGGACTTCTCGTTTGCGTCCACGCCGGACTCGGACTACAGAAAGTGGATGTGCAGTCTTGAGCTAACCGGCTCTGCAATGGCGGTTCAATCTGCAAAGCCACGTCTTTTCGATGCAAATGGTCGGGA
>CACYCL010000159.1 GCA_902772905.1 uncultured bacterium
AGGCGGTTTCGCCCGACGGCTACAGCTGCTGCCATGGCTTCCCCTGCCTCGCGGCATGGGTTCTGGTGCGCGACGCGCTGGGCGTGAGGCGGATAGACCGCAAGGCGAAGACAGTCGAGGTTGCGCCGCCGAAGGGGATTGCGCTCGACTGGTGCGAGGGAACCGTGCCGGTGTCGCGCACGGAGTCCGTCACCGTCAGGTGGCGGAAGGAAAGCGGCGCGGAGCCGGCATTCAGCGTGGAGCTTCCCTGCGGCTGGAAGCGCGAGGCGTCTTCTACAGCCAAATAATCGCAACCAACGCATTGCCGCATGCAGGTGGTACGCTTCGTGGCATTCCCTGATTTCGCGCCGTGACCGCAATGTTCAAGGGTCTGTAGGGATGGTGCGCAGCGTTTTGTGCTTTGGTGCGCAGCAAAGCATGAAATGGTGCGCACCAAAACCTTCGACGGTGCGCACGGCTCGAGACTGTCCACTGTAGCGAAGTACAAGGTATAAACGAAAAGGCCCACTTGACATACCTACCTGAAAGTATGTATAATACGCGCTCGAATGGCTAGGAGAACCAAAGAAGATGCACTGAAGACGCGTACCCGCATATTAGCGAGTGCGCTTTCTCTGTTTTCTAAGAAAGGCTACGACCATACGACTTTCACCGATATTGCCGCACGGCTGAAATTGACGAAGGGTGCGGTTTATTGGCATTTCGAGTCCAAGGAGAAACTGCTCGTCGAATTGGTTCGCCTTGCGTTGGCGAAGTTTCGCCGCCAGATTGAAGAGTTGATGCCAGACGGCGAACTAACTTTCCCCACTGTCGCGGACATGATGGTACGAAACGCCGAACAGGTTGTTTCAGACCCGAAGGGGGCTGCGTTCTTCAGGCTTATGAAGTGCCAGATACGCTGGGGCGACGAGTCAATGGCGCAAGTGCGCGCCGATCTGCTGATAGACTCGGCGTTCGGTCCGAAAGAGACGTTCTGCCGCGCCGTGCAGAGCGACATAGCGTCGGGCAGGGTTCGCAACGATGCCAACGCAGAGGAAATCGCGACCGTTGCGGTCGCGCTTTGGGATGGGCTTGTGCAGACGAGGCTTGACGGATTTCTGAAGTGCAACATGGTCTCAACGCTGCGGCATGCATACGAGGCAATTTGGCAGAGGATACGGATTGCCTAGCCATGGACAGGCTGAGATGGCAGAACATTCAATTATTTTGAACAAGAAAGGAAAGATGAAATGAACGAAAGCAAAGGTTCGAAAATAGGTTCCGCAATAGGACTTGTGGTTCTGGTAGTCGCATGCGTGGCAGGCGGCTGGATAGCGCGCGAGCTGTGGCCGAAGGGCGCGGTCGCCGTGCCGCAGGTGCCGAGAGGGCCAGTGACGGTGTCAGTGCGTCCAGTTGAGGAACGCGCCTACAACCTTCCAGAAAAATTCGTTGCCCATGCCGAGGCCATGCAGGAGGTCGATCTGCTGCCTCAGGTCGATGGCTACGTGAAGGAGATACGGTTCAAGGAGGGCGACATTGTAAAGGAAGGTGCAGTCCTGTATGTGCTTGACGACGAGCGCTATCAGGCAGTCGTGAACCAGCGCAAGGCCGACCTTGCGGCCGCCGAGGCCGAGGAGCGTCGCACGAAACGCTACTACGAGCGTATGCAGAACGCCGATGAACGCGGCATCACGCAATTGGAGCGCGACAACGCAGAGGCCGCGTACGAGCGCGCCAAGGCGTCGGTCATGCAGGCCAAGGCGAACCTCGTGGTCGCCGAGTACGACTGCAAGAAGGCGAAGGTAATTGCTCCTATAAGCGGGCAGATCGGAAAGACCAGCGCACACGTCGGCGACTACGTCGCTCCGTCGAAGGGCGCTCTCGCGCACATTGTCCAGATCGACCCGATGCGCGTCAGCTTCCCTCTCACCGACCGTGCGTACATAGGCTGGCGCACGGCTCTCAAGAAGGGCAAGGCCCTAGACTACCGCATGAGGCTCATGCTGCCTGACGGCAGCGAGTACGGCGAGGAGGGCGCATGGGACTTCGACGACAACGCGATGAGCAAGGAAACAGCCACGATCATCATGCGTCTTTCGTTCCCGAACCCCGACAGGCTGCTCATACCAAACAGCTATGTGACGCTTCTCACCGACCGCAAGGCGCCGCCGAAGATGCTCTGCGTGCCGCAGCAGGCGGTTTCTGACCTCTCCACTGGAAGCCAGTGCGTCTGGGTGCTCAAGGACGACATGACGGTTGAGCAGCGCGTAGTCGAGCTTCGCGAGATGAGCGAAGGCTGGATGCCCGTGATCTCAGGGCTGAAGCTGGGCGAGAAGGTTGTGATCTCCGGTCTTGGAAAGCTCGGTCCAGGAGTAAAGGTCCAGGTTGTCGAGCCAACAATGAACGACGACCTTGACCCCAACTACGTCCCGCCGGTCAAGGAGTAAGAGAAAGAGCCGACAGATGAAACTCTCACTCAGAAAGTCAATAGACGAGATAAAGACGTTTTCGCGCACGTTCGTCGAACGACCGCGATTCGCGATGGTCATTTCGATAGTCCTCACGATTGCCGGCGTGATGGCAATCTCGTGGCTGCCGATATCCCAGTACCCGCGCCTCACGCCGCCGTCCATCTCGGTGACGTACAACTATCCGGGCGCGAACGCGAAGGAGATTCTCAACACCGTCGCAATGCCTATCGAAGACGAGGTGAACGGCGTTGACGACATGCTTTACATGGTTGGCACGTGTTCCGACACCGGCACGTACACGCTGAACGTGTCGTTCGAGGTTGAGTCTGACCGCGACATGGACATGGTCAAGGTGCAGAACCGTGTCGCCCAGGCCGAGGCGAAGCTGCCGACCGAGGTGAAGCAGCTTGGCGGGCGAATCCGCGCACAGGCAGAGGACATGCTTGGCGTCATCTGCCTAAGGTCTCCGAAGGGCACCATGTCGCGTCTGCAGATATCCGACTACATCTACGGCAACATCCAGCCTGTCCTTCTGCGAATCCCCGGCGTGGGCGAGGCGACGGTGTACGGCCCCAGGATATCGATGCGAATCTGGCTCGACCCAGACCGCATGGCGGCGCAGGGTCTCAACTCGGAAGAGGTGATCGCTGCCGTCGCCAAGCAGAACGTGCAGGCGTCCGTAGGCTCCGTGGGCGCGTCGCCGATTCCGAAGAACGGCGCGCACGTCTACACGCTCACGGCCAAGGGACGCCTCATGACGCCCAAGGACTTCGACGAGATTGTCGTGCGGCGCGACGCGAACGGCGGTCTCGTGAGACTCAAGGACATTGCCCGTACCGAGATCGGCGAGGAGAACTATATGTTCACAGGCCAGTTCAACGCTGGCAACGCCGTGTCGATCGCGCTGCAGCAGAAGCCTGGCGCGAACGCAATCGCGACGATGGACCAGATATACAAGGAGATGGACCACCTCGCCGAGTCGTTCCCGGACGACCTTGAGTGGATCACTCCATACGACGCCACGGACTACGTGCGCATGTGCGTCAAGGAAATCGTCGAGACGCTTCTCATAACCTTCGGACTCGTCGTGCTCGTCTGCTACCTGTTCCTTCAGGACTGGCGCGCAACGCTCATCCCGTGCCTGACGATTCCCGTGTCGCTCTGCTCCACGTTCATCCTTATGGCGTTTCTCGGCTACTCGATCAACATCCTCACGCTGTTCGGGCTCGTGCTTGCCATCGGAGTTGTGGTTGACGACTGCATCGTCGTAGTGGAGCGCGTGCAGTTCCTCATCGAGACGCGCGGCCTCAATGCAAAGGAGGCGGCGATTCAGGCCATGAGCGACGTTACGAGCGCGGTCATCGCCACGACCCTCGTCCTGCTCGGCATTTTCGTGCCGGTCGGGTTCATGAGCGGAATAACGGGCCGCATCTACCAGCAGTTCTCAGTGACGCTTTCGGCGGCGGTCTGCTTTTCGACAGTGTGCGCACTTACGTTGGCCCCAGCCCTGTGCTCGCTGCTGCTGCGCGAGTCGCGTCCGTACAAGCACGGTCCGCTTGCTTGGTTCAACTGGGCTGTCGAGCGGTTCAAGGGCCTGTTCGTCATGGCGGCCAAGTGGCTTGCGAGCCGCATATTCCTCGCCGGAGTGCTGCTCCTTCTCGTAATCCTACTGACGATATCGCAGTTCATGAAGACGCAGACGGCGTTCCTTCCCGACGAGGACCAGCGAGTGGTGTTCGCCTCGATGGAGATGCCGGAGGGAACGGCGCGCGACCGCAGCCGCGACGTTGCCCTTAGGGCGGTCGACATGCTGCGCGCTCTTCCCGAAGTGGAGAGCGTCCTCTCGATCACCGGTTGGGGCATGATCGGCGGGCGCGGCGAGAACCAGACGACGCTCATCATCGACCTGAAGGGATGGGACAAGCGTCCGCTTCCGGAACAGCACGCCCTTGCGCTCATAGGAAAGATACAGCTCATGCTTGCGGCGATACCGGAGCCGAAGTGGCAGGTGTTCGTGCCGCCGGCGATTCCTGGCCTCGGCATGTCGAACGGCATATCAGTGCACATACAGGACAAGCTCGACTCCGACCCGATGAAGATCGACGAGATCAAGAAGAGGCTGCTTGCCAAGCTCAATGCCAATCCGCACATACTCATGGCGTTTGCAGGCTACAATGCGGAGACGCCGCATATCAAGTTCAACCTCGACCGCGTGAAGGCCGAGATGTTCCACGTGCCGGTTGCGACGATCTATGCGACGCTGCAGAACTACCTTGGCTCGCGCTATGTGAACGACGTCAACCTCGGAACGCAGGTGAACCGCGTCACGGTATGCGCAGAGGCTTCGGCCCGTGCTACGCCCGAGGCCGTCGAGCGACTGTACGTCAGGTCTGACACGGGCGCGATGGTCCCCGTCGGCTCGCTCGGCACCATATCGCGCGAGCTCGGGCCGCGCACGATCTACACGCGCGACAAGTACGTGACGGCTGGTCTCAACATACTGCCGATGCCCGGCGTTCCGTCCGGACTGGTCATGGACGAGATACGCGAGCTCTTCAAGGCCGAGCTGCCTGAAGGCTATGGCTACGACTGGGCCGCGCTGTCGTTCCAGGAAGCGCGCAACGAGGGAACCGCCGCGCCGCTCATCCTGCTGGCGGTGTTGTTTGGCTACCTGTTCCTCGTGGCGCAGTACGAGAGCTGGACGATTCCGCTCCCCGTGATGCTCTCGATCTTCGTTGCTGTGCTGGGTGCGCTTCTCGGCCTCAAGTACTGGGGCATCTTCGCTACCGGCAAGCCATACGCGCTTTCGATATATGCGCAGCTCGGACTGGTGCTTCTCGTCGGCCTCGCGTCGAAGAACGCAATTCTGCTTGTCGAATTCGCGCGCGACAAGCGCGAGAACGAGGGATTCTCCATAGTCGACGCCGCTGGCGCCGCAGCCGGCGAACGACTGCGTGCGCTTCTCATGACTGCGTTGACGACGCTTCTCGGCACTCTCCCGATGATGATTGCGACTGGCGCTGGCGCGGCGAGCCGCAACCACCTCGGCACGACGGAGTTCTTTGGCATGCTGGCGTCGGTAGTTTTTGGTATACTACTCGTTCCAGGCCTCTACGCGCTCTTCCAGACGTGGCGTGAACGTGTGAAACGGTTCTTCTCGTATCTGTCTGCGACAGCCGCACGACGCCGCAGACTGAGGGATGGCGCGAAGTGAAAGCTAGAATTGCAAGACAGAGACCCGCAAAGAGAAAAGGCAAAATGAAAACGACAACGAAAACGCTAGCAGCATTGACGCTCTGTGCGGCCGCAGGCTGCACGAGTCTGAATTCCGTTATTTCAAGCCTGCCGTCCGTCGGCCCCGACTACGAAGAGCAGGCGTTCAAAGTTCCCGAGTACGCACTGCCCGATGCCGGGCAGCCGACTACGAACTTCACGGAGACAGCGGAGTACAAGCCGGCATCGTCAAATGCGGATGCTCGCATCACCATCTCCAAGAACATGCTCGCCCAGTGGTGGAAGAGGTTCGACGACCCCATTCTGGAGAAGCTTGTCGAGGGAGGCGTATCCAACAACGTCGGCTACTTGATGGCACAGCGTCGTCTTGAGCAGGCGACGTGGGAGCATCTCGGCTCGTACGCCGCGTTCCTGCCCAATTTCGCCGTCGGAGGCGCCTGGACGCGGCACTGGTATGGCAGCGGCGACGTGACGCACTACAACGTGCGCAACGCCGCGCTTGACGGCAACTGGGAGATAGACATATTCGGCGGAAGCCGCAGACAGTGCGAGGCGGCGCTCGCGCAGGCCGAGGCGGCGGGATGGACCGTATCTGATGCATGGGTTTCGCTTACTACGCAGATAGGCGAGGCGTACGTGAACCTCCGCACGACACAGGCGCGGATTGACGTCGCACGCACGAATCTCGTGCTTCAGTCCGAGACGTACGACATATTGAAGTCGCGTCTCGACTCTGGCATCGGCGACGAACTAGCCGTAAACCAGTGCGCCTACATCGTAGAGCAGACGCGAGCGCGCATACCGTCGCTTCTCGCGCAGGAGGAGAAGTTGAAGAACGCCCTTGCGATTCTCGCTGGCGAGATGCCCGGTTCGCTGCATGAACTGCTCAAGCCGGTCGAGGTCAGCCGCGACTGGCTGCTCGCCCCTCAGAAGGTTGACGAGCTGAGCCTCGACATGATGCGTGGGAGGCCAGACGTGAAGATTGCCGAGCGCAACCTCGCCGCGCAGGTAGCGCGCATCGGCGTCGCCAAGTCTGCGTGGTTCCCCAAGCTTTACATCAACGGCGCGCTCGGCTGGGAGAACAGGGGAAAGACTCGCCTCTTCACGAGGGAATCGTTCTTTGCAACCCTTGGTCCGGCCATCAGCTGGCCAATCTTCCAGGGCGGTGCGATATACGCGAACGTCAAGGCCACAGAGGCCAGGACGTCGGAGCTGGCGCTCGCATACGAGCTAGCAATTGAAAATGCATACGGCGAGGTGCGCAACGCATACGCGGCATACACGCAGGAGTACCTGCGCAACAAGTCGCTTGGAGGCGCCGTTAAGGCCGCTACCGATGCTGTCACGATATCCCAGGACCTCTACAAGAACGGGCTCAAGGACTTCAACAACGTCCTCGACGCGCAGCGCTCGCGCCTGCAGCTCGAGGAGGAGTTCGTCATTTCGCGCGGGCAGATCACCCTTGATTTGATCGACCTCTACAAGGCGCTCGGCGGCGGACTCGCCGCAGACGAAGAGGGAGACGAATCTGCGGAATCCACGTCAAAGTGACTGCAATCTGAACTGGCAAGCCGGTGAATCGAATAACGTTCAAGCCTGACGTACATACAGCGCTCTGGGGCTATGAGGAGTGGCTTGTGAGCGCACATTCGAGCGCTCCAAGCCGCGTCGCAGGCTTGAACGGAAAGACCCTTTGCGATATTTGCCCAGGTTTTCCGCTGCTCGTAAAACGCATCTGCGCTAGGGATCGTCTGAGTGTCCAGGTGCATCCGAACGCTGCAACGGCGACTACTGTAGGCGGCGAAGCCAAGGATGAGATGTGGTGCGTTCTCGAACCTGGACCAATCTTCGCCGGGTTTCAGTCTGGCGTTGAGGTTGCGGACATTGAACGCGCAGTTCATGACGGTTCGTTCGAATCTCTTCTTGTGCGCTTTGATGCAAGACCTGGCGAATGTTATTTCATTCCCGGAGGTCTTGTTCACGCCATTGGCGAGGGTACATCAGTATACGAAGTGCAGCAATCGAGCAACACTACGTTTCGTCTATACGATTGGGGGCGCGTTGATGCCGATGGGCGACCGAGACAGCTCCATGTCAAAGAGGCGCTTGCAGCATTGGACCTGTCGATTCCACCGCCTAAGCCATCTTCGTTCGTCTCATGTCCGCATTTCGATTTTAAAAAAGTTCCAAAAGGCTCCATCGCGTTGTCGGACAATTGGCGCATTGTCTACACTCCGGCTACTGGGGAATCATTTCTGCTCCAGCCAGGCATGGCGGACGAGGTCTCCGCACCGTCATTTCTGACGCGGATTCCCGTGGCTTAATCTTCCATTCGCACCATATCTGACAGGACACAGAAGGCTTATGAATGTTGGCATGATATTTAAGGTTGCGATACTTGCGATACTGCGCAACAAGACACGTAGCCTCCTCACGTGCATTGGCATAATAGTTGGCATTGCGGCCGTAATCGCAGTAATGGCGATCGGGAAAGGCGCATCGACGATGATGGTGAAGGAAATATCGTCGATGGGAAACAATCTAATGATGATATGGCCTGACCGCAACAGGAAAGGCGCCGTCAGGAGCGGCATGGGCTCCGGACAAACGATGACTGCGGACGACGCAGAGGCCATACAACGCGAACTCGGTCATCTCGTCTCTGCCGTGTCGCCGACAGTAAACGTGTCAAGCCAGATTATCCGCGACAATCGCAACTGGAACACACGGGTCAGCGGCGTAAGCTACGAGATGCCGGAGATTCGCAATTGGGTCGTTGGAGAAGGTCGGTTTTTTGAGGAAAGCGAGCAGCGCGGCTACGCACGGGTGTGCGTAATCGGCTCAACCGTAAAGTCAAATCTGTTCGATGACGATGAAGATGCAATCGGCAAGACAATAAGGATTGGCGCAATGCCGTTCAAGATCGTCGGGGTCCTGGCGTCAAAGGGTGCGAATGGCTGGGGGCAGGATCAGGACGACACGGTGATGGCACCGTACACAACCGTCGGCCGAGTGCTTTCGCGCTCTAAGTTCCGTGCCGTGAACATGATGAACGTGTCGCTGCACTCCATGGACGATTCAGAGGAAGCGAAACGAGAAATAACCGCTCTTCTTCGCCAACGCCACCGTCTCGCCGACTATGAGGACAACGACTTTGAAACGCGAGACACCACCGAGATCATGAACACGATCGGATCCGTGTCTAGCTTGATGACCGTCCTTCTAACTGCGGTAGCGGCGATTTCGCTTCTGGTAGGTGGCATAGGCATCATGAACATCATGCTTGTCAGCGTGACGGAGCGCATAAAGGAAATAGGCCTCAGAATGGCTATCGGTGCGACACCGGCAAACATCCTGTGCCAGTTCATCCTGGAAGCCGTCGTGCTATCCACGGTTGGCGGCGCAATAGGCGTCGGCGTCGGGATAGCGACGGCGAACATAATAGGCGAAGTCAATCACTGGCCAATCGTGATAGAGGTATCGAGCGCGCTCTGGTCGTTCCTCTTTTCTGCGTTCGTCGGGATGTTCTTCGGCTTCTATCCAGCTTACCGCGCGTCAAAGCTCAACCCGATCGACTGCCTGCGCTACGAGTGAAGAAACCGTCGTGCCTTTAGTGGTTTTCCATTGCGAATTGCCTTTTGTCATGGAAATTTGGTATAATTCTCGTCCATTCCGGGTGCTTGGGCGCATGGTGCGTCCGGCTGAGAAGAGACCGGCAGGACCTGACCGGGGTAATGCCCGCGTAGGAAAGGAGAAAAGCGCATGACGCAGTTGGAGGCAGCTCGCAAGGGCGAGATCACGGAGGCGATGAAGATCGTCGCCGAAGACGAGAAAGTTGAAGTGGGGGCAGTACGCGCAGCTGTTGCGAGCGGAGAGGCCGTGATTCCCCTCAACGTACATCACGCGAACGCTCGCCCAATTGGCGTTGGGCGAATGTTCACGACTAAGATAAATGCCAACCTCGGACGCAGCGTGACGCATTCCGGCAAGGGCGACGAGTTGGAGAAGCTGAAGGTGGCGCTAGAGGCCGGCGCTGATTTCGTAATGGATCTATCAGTTGGCTCCGACGATCTCAAATCGATACGTCAGGGAATGCTTGATGCCTCGCCGAGACCTTTGGGAACGGTTCCTGTGTATGAGACAGTCTCGCGTCTCGAAGGCGACATTCCGAAGATGGATCCTACTTTCCTGTTGGACGTCATTCGTTCGCAGGCTGAGCAGGGCGTGGACTTCATGACACTTCATGCCGGCCTTCTTCTTCGCCATATCCCGCATGCGCTCAAGCGCAAGATGGGAATAGTCTCAAGAGGCGGAGCCATCATGGCGGAATGGATGCTTGAGAACGGCAAGGAAAATCCGCTTTATACGCACTGGGAAGAAGTTCTCGACATTCTAGTGAAACATGACGTGACGGTGTCACTGGGAGACGGCCTCAGACCTGGATGTCTTGCAGACGCATCCGACGCTGCACAGTTTGGCGAGCTTGACGTGCTGGGCGAGCTTGTTGCCCGCTGCCGCGAACGTGGTGTACAGGTTATGGTCGAAGGTCCGGGACATGTCCCGTTCGACCAGATACGCATGAACATGGAGCGTCAACAGGAAGTCTGTGCAAAGGCTCCTTTTTATGTGCTTGGCCCAGTAACCACTGACATTGCGCCGGGATATGACCATATCGTATCGGCAATCGGCGCGACGGCCGCTGCAACATACGGTGCATCACTGCTCTGCTATGTTACACCAGCCGAGCACCTGGGCCTGCCAGACGCCGACGAAGTGCATCGTGGATGCATCGCCTATAGAATTGCCGCTCATGCTGGCGATGTTGCGCGAGGGCTTCCTGGCGCACGTGATCGCGACGATGCAATGGCCGATGCCCGTGCAGCCTTCGACTGGGATCGGCAATTCGCGCTTTGCCTAGACCCAATCCGGGCAAAAGAGCGCTGGCTTAAGACTCGTGCGTTTACCGATGAGGCCCATTCAGATGACCATTGCTCAATGTGCGGAAAGCAGTTCTGTGCCGTGCGCACGTCACGACGCATTCGCGAACTCGCCCAGAGTCGCAATTTGGTATAATACCTCCCATGGAAGAGATTGATTTCACCTCTGATGCATTTGATGACATCGTAGCGAAGGATTCGCGTTACGACGCGAGGGCGTACGCATTGCTGATAGATGTCGTGCGCCGTAGAAAGGAGGAGGATTTCGACCTCCTTGAGGAGTTCCGCGAGACTGCACTCGACCAGTATGGTCCACTGGCTTATACCGTCCTTGCTGAATGGGGCGTCACCTGCACCGAAGACATCGGCGAGATGATGTTTAATCTTGCCGAGGCTCATCGCGTGGAACGAGAGGAGGGCGATACGCCAGAGAGCTTTGTCGGCGGCTACGACTTCAAGGAGGCGTTTCTCGGACCGTATGAAATCTAGTCTATGACGCGCATCGAGCAGTTCGGTTGGAGAGGAGCCGTCGAGCCAGGGCTTGGACGCGTAGTAAGCGCACATGGCGACTACTATCACCTAGTCTGCAATGAGCAGTTGACTGGCGAGATATTGGCGCGCAAGAAGAAAAGTGCTTTCCGCGATGCGACACCTCCAATGACAGGTGACTTTGTGAGGTTTCTACACAACAAGTCTGGGGAAAGCCTTGTATTGGAGGTTTTGCCTCGTTTTTCGCATTTTGAGCGCAAGGATCCAGGTGCGCGACGCTCATCGCAGACACTTGCCGTCAATTTCGACGCGCTCTTCATAATGATGTCGTTGAACGAGAACTTCTCGCTGCCACGGCTTGAACGGTATCTGGCGCTTGCCGAGGACATTGGCAAAGCAAAGGCCGTGGTGTTGCTTACGAAATCCGACCTCGCGTCAGCCGCTGCCATACCAACGCCCGCTGCTCTGTCGTGCAGGGTTCTCCGCGTCTCAAGCGTGACAGGCGAGGGGATGGATGCGGTTCGTGAATACGTGGCTCCAGCATCTACTGTTGCGCTTGTTGGCAGTTCGGGCGTCGGGAAATCGACACTATTGAATTTTCTTGCTGGTGAGGAGATCGCCGCAACGCAGGAGGTGCAAGAATGGTCTGGGAAAGGGCGTCATACAACGACATCCCGAGAACTCGTCATGCTGCCTTGTGGCGCGATGGTGCTAGACACTCCCGGCATACGCGAAGTCGGTCGCATTGGCGAAGTTGAGCTGCTTCAAGCGAAGGGCGAATCATCTCATCGTTGGCGCAACAAGTCTTGATGCACTGCAAGCAGTATTATGATATAATATCGACGTGAAATTGAATGTAGTATCGTTAGTCGGACGCCCCAACACTGGGAAAAGTGCGCTTTTCAACAGAATTGCGAAAAAGCGTATCGCCATCGTCTTCGATCAGCCAGGCGTCACGCGCGACCGCGTCACCAGAGAGGTGGAAATTCTGGGGCGTCAAACAATGCTTGTGGATACGGGCGGCATTGCGTTCGACAAGCGTGTCACGGGCGATCCGTTGGACAACGAGACGAAAAGTCAGGCAGCTCTTGCCGTTGAGGATTCGGCAGTTTGCGTAATTGTCGTGGATGCTCGTGCTGGCATTACGCCCTTGGATGCCGAAGTGATTGAGCGTGTGCGCAAGTCTGGCGTGCCATGCATGATAGCCGCCAACAAGTGTGATCTGCCGGTGGATGATTTGCGCGCTGCAGAGTTTGAGCGTTTTGGACTCCCCGTGTTCGCAACTAGCGCAGAGCATGGCCGCGGGATGGAAGAGCTGCTTTCTGCAGTTGTCGCGAAATTGCCTCCAGCCGAACAGAATGAGACGTCTGTGCATCCGCTAAGAGTTGCAGTGGTTGGGCGTCCAAACGCCGGCAAAAGCTCGTACATAAATAGGCTTCTCAATGCTCCTCGTGTCATTGTGTCAGAGATTGCCGGCACGACGCGTGATGCTGTCGAAGTTCCGTTTACGATAGGTTCTGGGCCTGAGGCGCGTCACTATATGCTCGTAGACACTGCAGGGATGAAGTCTCACACCAAGATGTCCAAAACCAGTGTCGATAATTTCTCTCTATTCAGGTCTGAACAGGCCATTGAGGAAGCCGATGTCGTTGTCCTTTTGCTTGATCCGGTAATGGGTCCCACGATGCAAGACAAGCGAATCGCAGGCAAGATACTAGATGCGCATCGTGCCTGCGTTTTGATGCTGAATAAATGGGACCTTGCGGCAACCGAAGGAATTACAAACGAGACCAAAGCTGCGGACGCTGTTCGCAAGATGATGCCGTTTCTTGCATTCGCCCCAATTGTGTTCTGCTCCAACAAGTCAGGTTACAACATCAGGCGGACGATTGAAGCCATTGACAGAGCGGCAGCAAGTGCGTCAGAGCGACTGCCCACTGGAATGCTGAACCGCGTCATTGAGACGGCTGCAAAAAAAACGCTTGCGCCAATGGTTCGCGGCAAGCGTCTCAAGGTCTACTACGGGCTGCAAGTCGCAACAAATCCCCAGACTATACGTCTTTTTGTGAATGACCCGAAATTGGCAACGCCTGCATATCTCGCATATATTGAACGATGCATTCGCGCAAGGTTTGGGCTTGAAGGCGCACCGCTTCGGATATTCATCAAAGCACGAACGAGAAAAGGGGAGTCGTCGTCCGCGAAAGAGAAGACGCTGAAGTAGCAGTCCGACTAGTCAATAGGGATGCGGAACGAAGAATTCTTGCCTTTTACCTCAACAGGAATCTGATAAGGTTCATCGCGTTTAATTGGCTGTGTTGCAGTATTTGGCTGCATTGATGTTGGTTGCACTATTGGATTGCTGGGGTTCTGTCGCACAGGCTTGACTTCCTCATCGGCAAAATAATCTATTGCGCTATCGTCATCTGGCAAATCTTCATCTATGGGTGAACTTAATTTGGGGGTTGGAAGGGGAGTGGCCACTGCAGTTGAGGCGCGGTGTGCTTTGGGAAGGGTTTTTGGCAGACCGTACAGTTCGGGATAGTATTTACGTCGATATGCTTCAAGTTCTTCCTCTCGTTTGCGTTTTCTTTCTGCATCTGCCCTTTCTTTCTCTAATCGTGCATTTTCTGCGACTTTCTCTCGTTCAGCAGCTAGAAGGGCATTTAGGCGTTTTATTTCCAATTCCTCTGGCGTAGGTTCCTTTGGCTTTGCTGCTTCAGCTGCAATACGCGCCCTTTCAGCTGCAACGGCTGCTTCACGCTCTGCCTTGGCTTTGTTTTCATCCAGTCTGCGCTGCAGCTCGTCCAATTTTGTCGCAAGCGCCGTTATGGCAGAAGTATCTTGCGCTGGCTGAACAACAACAGGACCTTGCTTGTCGCGCTCTTTCATTGCATATTCGACAAGTCGGTCATTAAGCTGTTGATTGCGAGCTGTCACATGCATGAGCATTACGACAAAGACAGCAATGATCGCCCCGGTAAGAATTCCAAAAAAGATTCCAAGCGACAAAAGACGTTTTCTGGCCTTAGCTTGTTCGGCGTCAATATACTGTTGAAATGCTTTCAGCACAGGAAAATCGTCCATGGCATCACCATAGACACGCAAAGCACTGTTGCCAACATTTCGGTCGATTTCTGGCATCTCGACATCTGGATTCATCCCTGTACCTCCATTTCCCTTATAAGCCGGATTATGTAAACTATGCGGTCAGGACACAAAGACATACCAATTATGTACCTGTGAACCGGCGAACTTCAACTTTATTGTGTAAAGACGCGAGAGTTTTATATTTGCAGACACGTATATGAAGCATGTGTCGGTACTTGTCTTCGTTCGTGCCTCGGCATACGAAATCTTGCGCGGCGTCAGCTTGGGATCAGATCCTTCGACACTCCAATCCTCGTCGATGTACAAAAGTTCATCAACATCACCATTGACTGTGAGTTCAAATGGCTGAACCATGCGATTCTGACGATCTGTCCAGCTGACCGGTGGAAGAAATGCGCGGTAGAAAAACGAATCTTCACGTGTCCCGGTAATCTTGACGCGTACAGAATCTATCAAATCCAGCGCCCTGGCAAATTGAACAGCCTCAGCAACAGTCAATTCTGCGTCAAACGAAACAAGGACGTCTATCGAAGATTTCTGAGACTCAGACTTGAGTCTTTTTATCAAATCGGCAGCCTCGCCGGGTTTTACATGGATATCAATGTGTCGTGGCTGATCGATTTCATTCCACTTAAGCGTAAATGCATATTTATCGCCCTTCCTCAGCTCTTCTCTTGCTCGGAAACGGCCGTATACATCACCCTGAGAGAAATTCTTTTCAAGAAGAAACAGCGACTGTGCAAGAGAAAATAGAGAACAGACAGACTCTGGCATTTCGTTCGCGGCAATAGGTGCGCCATCGGCATTGCGCAGTCCACCAGTGTAGACGATGCGCCCAAGGTCAAACCCATCGGCGGTGTCAACAGCGATGAACTTCGTAACTGCCGGTTCAAACGAAACTGGCGTTCCTACAGGCCATACGCGGCACTTCTCCGGGTTCATTGCCTGACCAGGATGCAATCCCGCTTTCTCGATCGCACGAGAAAACTCCGCGATTGGCATGTCAAGAGTAAACATTGCCTCGTAATCGCGGTCAGAATCTGATCCTATGAAGAGGAATTCAACCGTAGTGCCCTTCCCCACGCCGGTTGCAGAGGCAGTGAAAGTAAATGCGGCGGCTAAGAGGGAATGCAGCATTCTCAGCGGTTGAATTTCTGCATAGTACGCTTGAACCCTTCGGCGCTGCGAGCTATTATCGCCTCGTCTACGCTGCAGCTTAGACGCACATAGCCAGCAAAGCCAAAGCCCTTTCCGGGAACTACAAGTATGCGCTCCTTGAGCAACTCGTCCACAAATACCGAATCATCAGCAACAGGGCTTTTTGCAAAGAAATAAAACGCACCTTTCGGCATCGCAAATTCAACACCAGCCTCGGACAAGACTTTGGCCATCAGCCTCCTGCGTCTGTCATAAATCTCAAGATCCACAGACTCTGACACAAGTGCGGCTGCCATGCGCTGTCCTATGACTGGCGCGTTCACGTAGCCTAGTGTGCGATTTGTAAGCGTGACGGCCGCCATGAGAGACTGCTGGTCTGGCATTGACGGATTCGCAACGAAATACCCAATACGCTCCCCTGCCAAAGAAAGCGTCTTTGAGAACGAGCCAAGAACACAAGCCCATTTCGTAAGCGGCAATACAGGTGGAACGCTTGCTCCGTCAAACGCAAAAGCACGGTATGGCTCATCGGAAAGGAGAAAGAGCGGACGTGCTCCTGGTATATTTGCCCTTTCGCCATTGACACTGTCTACCATATCCGCAATGCGGCGCATAACCTTGGCAGAATATATGCAGCCAGTTGGGTTATTGGGAGAATTTACGATTATGGCACGCGTATTGGGTGTAATTGCTACCGCTATTGCATCAATATCAGGATCAAATGCCGGGGGGATTGACGGCACTGCACGAAGCACGCCGCCAAAATGTCCACAATACGAGCCGTATTCAACGAAATAAGGTGCTGGAGTAATTACCTCGTCTCCTGGTTCCAAGACGGCGCGAAAGAAGCTGACCATGGCCCCAGCAGCACCGACCGTCATGATGACATCACCAGCAGACAAATCAGTTTCCTGCTGCTTGGCTAGATGATTGGCAATGTCCTCGCGCACAGATGGTATTCCAGCATTTGGACAATACCCCAGGCCGAGAGGCTTAATGGCGGCATCAGCTATACGTATGAGTTCATCGCGCGCTCTAGCTGGCGGCGGAACATCGGGGTTCCCAAGAGAGAAATCGCATACAGCATCTTCACCAAACTGCTTCTTCAGCTCAATGCCCTTCTCGAACATTTTGCGTATGAAGCTTGATCCTGCCATTGATCGCGCAATGGCAGGGGCAACCGCAGACATGCTCATTCCTCGGCCTCCTCAAACTTTATGTCGGGGAATATGGCCTGAGCGGTCTTGAGATATTCAGGAAACTCCTTTACCGCAGCCTTGGCCAGCGTCTCCGCACGTTCTACGGCAGTTGACTCTTCGCCACAGACTAGCTGCAGAATAAGAGCACCGCCTGTAAGGGCGTCGGCCACATCGCGTTGGCTTAGATTCGAATTGCGACGACCATTGAATACATAATGATTGATAGCCTCTAGCACATTTGAATAATACTCGCGCTGGAAACGCTGCCAAGAGAGTTTCATGCGCTTCTTTCCTCGTTCAAGCTGAATTTCCTTGTCATTCGCAGAAACGACCTTCGCTCCACGCAGCTTCGGCTTGCGGAACGTGAAAGCCTGCGCGCCCTTTACTCCTGGCATGTTTCGTATGAGCACCTTGTAGAAACTGGACATGGCATTTACCTTGCGTACCTGCAATTCGACAGCAAGCTGCCCTTCTGCCGTCTTGCAGTCGGCCTTCAGGTTGTCGAGAAGCCGCAACGCCGTCTTCCAGTCCTGCTGGCGGAAGCATCCCTGCGCAGATATCATTTCAAATTTGTCCTGCGCAGCTTTCACCTCTTCATCAACCAGTGCCTTGCGTTCTTCGGCAAGCTTCTCTTGACGCGCTTTCTCCGCCGCTGCCGCCGCTTCAGCCTTTGCCTTGCGTTCAGCCTCGAGCTTCTCAATTCGCAGACGCTTCACCGTCAATTCTACGGTCTTTTCTCCCTTTGACTTTATGTAGGATATGTTCTTGCGGACGTTTTCGACATCCTTCGAAGCCTTGATCTGCTCAAGCTGGTCAACAACCACACGAGAAATCTCGCCCAGTTTCTCTATGTTTTCGCGCGATGGTTCCCTGTAGGCATCGGCCTCGGCAGACTTCTTGACAAGTTGACGCACAGAGTGCCGAATGCGCACTGCGCTCGCCTGACACGAATAGGCACGATTCCAAAGGTCGTTCATGGATATCACGACCTCGGGTGGAGGCGCGTCATGCGGCTGCGGCTTCTCTTCGCCCTTCTTCTCTTCTGCTCCCTTTGCTCCCTTGTCGGCGGCTGACTTGGCATCCTTCGGCGGCGCATTGGTCGCAGCAGTTGCCGCTGGCGCGTTTGTCGGCACGCTTGCCGACGCGGGCGGTGCAACGGTCTGAGGTGCATCGTTCGTAGAGGCAATGGCATCGAGAAGTTCTTTGGACGGCAAGGGCCTGAGCATTGCTCCCTGCTCTTGCGGCAGAATCTTAACCAGCTCGGCGGTGGGCTTTTCACATTCCTCCACTGCGCGTTTTGCGAATGCGTCGAAATCATCAGCAAATGCTTTCGCCTTGCGGACTGTATCAGCAATCGCTGTCGACGCCTTCTCGGTCTGGCTGACAATCTGCGCACGCTCTTCGGCTTCCTGAGCTTCCTTCGCGGATATCTGGTACCAAACAAGCCCTCCCACAACTGCAACAACGAGCAGAACGACCCCTGCGATTACTCCGAACACCTTGAGCCCAAGATGACCGCCGGACTCCTCGTCATCCTCGTCCTTCGCTGTGTTGTTTTCGCCTTCGTTTGCTCCTTCATTGCCCTCCTCGCCAGACTGGAGACGCTTTCGGAGCGTTGCTGCCCCGCCGCGCATAACGCGTCTGCCGTGCACCGTCATTCTCTTGGTGCCGCTGGGTGAAGGCCTCGTTCCAGCTGGTGCTGGTGACTTCTTCGTCAGTCCCGTCGTAAGAACGCTGCGAAAGGCATCAAGCAGTGCTTCAAAGCTTGGATAGCGATTCTCTTTTTCGAGCGCCAGCATCTTCATGACCAATTCGTCTATCGCAGGCGTAAGTTCAGGACGAATCTCGCTTGGCTTCTTTGGCGGGCCGTTGAAGCGCTGCTTGACAACGGCAATAGCGTCTTCGCCTTCGAATGGAGCAACTCCAGTGAGGGCGTGATACAAAGTTCCTCCGAGAGAATACATGTCCGCACGGAAGTCAATTGGCTCTTTCTTGACTTTTTCCGGAGAAATGTAGTAAGGCGTACCCCATATCTCGTCGGTGTCCTTCTGCATCGCCGCAAGACCAAAGTCCACAAGCTTCGCATTGCCGTTGGCATCAAGCAATATGTTCTCCGGCTTGACGTCGCCATGCACGCACCCCTGGTCTGATGCGCACTGGAGGGCCTGTGCAACCTGCTGGCAGATCTTGATGACGCGCGGGATGTCCGTCTTTCCAGGATTCGCGTTCATCAACGAATAGAGAGACCCGCCGGAGGCCAGTTCCATCGCAATGTACGGCATGCCATCGCAAATGCCATACGAATACACCTGTGCAATGTTCGGGTGTATGAGACGCGCGGCGGATTGCGCTTCCTTCTTGAACTTCTCGACGAACTCGGCATCGCTGCCAAGCTCCCTTAGCATTACCTTCACGGCGACGGGTCTGTCGAGCATTTTGTCGCGACCCATGTACACTCCACCCATGCCGCCTGAGCCCAGTTCGCGTTCAAGAAGAAAATTCCCGTTTTCGCCAAATGTTCCAGGCGTGTTAATTAGTTGTTCGCTCATCTTATCACCCTCCATCCGTTAAATGGCCAGAATACTATCGATGCGCATCCGCGCAGGTTCTCGGCTGGGACGGGCCCCCAATACCGACTGTCAAAGCTGTTGTTGAAATTGTCTCCACAGGCAAAGTACTCTCCGTCTTTCATAGTCACAGTGGCGGGGCCGCCAGGGATTGGATGTTCAAGCGTGTACGTCTCGCCAGGCCGCGCTTTCATGCGTTTTATGTAGTGCGTTCCCTGCGGCAGCGCCTTTATTCCCGTCGTCGAGAATATCATCACTTCACCATCTTTAGGCTGTACAAAGTTCCACTTCCAACGATTGACGAAGATAAAATCTCCGGTCGTTATTGTACCCTTCCACAGCACGTCGCCAGCGCGGACAAACTTGCCGTGGAGCGCTCGGCAGGCGTCAGTTGGCAACGACCATGATTCGTCGGCTGTGCCTATCTTGACAGTCGCAAAGCCGTCATTGCGCGGCATGCACCGCACTTGGCCTGTTGTAGGCGATATCCACTCGACCGTGCGCGATCCCGTCCATGCCCATTTGACGAGAGAGAGCGGAAAAGAGTCCCACGAGCCCTTCTCGTCTCCTGCGGACGTGTGAAAGCCCCAAAGAGTCTCCTGCATCGAGCCAGTGGGTATCTTGAACGGCTCGTAGAAATATGCACGAAAGGCCATCGCGACAGATAGCGCGACAACCAACGTATCAAGCCACTCGCGGCAATAGTCGACGAGAGTTTTCTTCACTTCTGCGGAACCTTTGTTGGCATGATGTCTATCAAGGTGTCGATCTGCGCCTGGAAAAGCATCGCCTCCCCTTGAAGCTGTGCATTCTGGCTGTTCGCAAGCGACTCGAGAATCTTCTTGTACTTGTTGAGCTCCTGTATGTTCTTTGTGGCTTCGCTCTTGTTCTTGCACACGTAGTCGTCACGGCTCCAAAGCATGATCTTTTCGAACACCTTCCCAAGCGCGCCTATTTCCTTGTTGGCCTTCAGCTTCGCATCGATTGCCTGGAGATTCTTCTTTTCGCCCGGGAAAAGCTTTACAAGCGTCTGGTAGTCGTAGTACGCGCGAGCCGGTGCCGTGTGGAACTCCAGCTGTATTCGCAGCATGAGATCTGTCTTGTACTGATTCAGCGCGTCAAACATTATCTGCGCTTCTTTCGCCTGTTCGGGATTCTTTGATTTTATCCCGCCTTTCAACGCCGTCATCAGAGACTGCGTCGACTTGCCTTTCGCGAAGTCCGCCTGAATCTTCTTGAAAAACTGCGACTCTTCGACACCCAACGGAGCTTTCCATGGCTCCAGCGCGCCAACAGCCTCCGTGATCGCGGCTTTGACATTCTTGAGGTCGGAGCTTGTCCACTTCTCCTTCTTGTAAAGCGGCTCCGTGCCAGTGCCGCCGTAGACGGCCACGTATGGCAGGTTCTCATCGGCTATCTCTGCTCCGCCGACCGGCTTTAGATCACGGTAAAACGGTATTCTGTTCTCTGTCCAGCCAGTGTACTTCTGAGACACGGCGGCATCCGCGCCCTTAGGAGGCCTTATGACCGCAGGGAATTCCTTTGCCTCGTTCTTGCCAAGATTCCGCACTGACACTACAAGTATCTTCTCGCGCGGAAGCTCCTGCGTCTCCCAGTGAATCTGATGGGCTGACGGCAAAGCGGCAAGAGATGCCAACGACGAATAGTTCGGCACCTTGTCGTTCGTGAAGGCATTGGCATCCACCTCGACATATACCACTGCGCGATGACGTAGATCGCTGGGAGTTATAAGGCGTCCAGCAAGAAAGTTCTTCGGCACGACTCCGTCCCAGTCCATGTATCCCTCGGCAACGGGATCCTTCTGCCCCGGCGCAGCAACTGCTGTCGCTGCGGCAACCAACATTCCGGCGAACAAGACGTTTCTCATGTTAAATCTCCTTTGCACTTGATTATAAAACCCGCAGAACGACTTCTCATGTCCTGTAATTCGGGGCTTCCTTCGTAATCGTTATGTCGTGCGGACGCGCCTCGCGCTGGCCTGCCGCTGTGACTCTGTAGAACTTGCCCTTCTCCTGGAGCTCTGCAATCGTGCGCGCGCCGCAGTAGCCTAGCGATGCGCGGAGACCTCCGCAGAACTGAGTCATAATGGACTTGACGCGCCCGGAGTAGGGAACCATTCCCTCAATGCCCTGCGGCACGAGGCTGTCTTCGTCCTCGTTGTCCTGAAAATAGCGCGCTCGCGAACCCTTGCCGTTCTTGAGCGCCGCCATGGATCCCATCCCACGGTACACCACATACTGCCTGCCGTTGGAATATATCTTTTCGCCAGGGCTCTCCTCCGTGCCTGCAAGCACAGAGCCAAGCATCACCGAGTCGGCTCCTGCAGCAAGCGCTTTCGGCACGTCTCCAGAGAGTTTTATTCCACCGTCCGCGATGACTGCTACGCCGCTGCCCCTCAACGCCCTTGCAGCGTTGTACACTGCCGTGAGCTGCGGGATGCCGACGCCGCAGACGACGCGAGTTGTGCAGATTGAGCCTGGACCAATGCCGACCTTTACTGCGTGGGCACCGCATTTCGCTAGCGCCTTTGCGGCCTCTCCTGTCGCAATGTTTCCAGCGATCACGTCAACCTTCGGATAATGCTTCACGATGTACTTCGTCATCTCCATGATGCCCTTTGAATGGCCATGCGCTGAATCGACGACAACACAGTCAACACCGGCGTCAGCGAGCTTCTCCATGCGCGAAAGGTCGCCCTTGCCTCCAGAGACGGAGGCGCATGCACGCAGGCGGAACTTGTCGTCAAGGTTGTACGAACTGTCGCTGTTCTCGACGATGCGGCTTACGTCGGTGAAGCTGTACAGCCCCGCGATGCGTCCGTTCCGGTCAACGATCGGAAGCTTTCCGATCTTGTTCGCCCTCATGATTTCGTATGCCTTGGCGAGAGTCGTGCCGGGCTTGGCCGTGAGAAGCCTTGTCTGCATCACGTCACGAAGCTTTGCGGCGTTCATCGGCGCAAAGCGCATGTCGGACGACGTTATCATTCCGACAAGACGATCCTGCGAATCCAGGACGGGGAAGCCGTTGAACTTGATCTTGTGCTCGATCTTGTAGCTGCGAAGGTATCCTATGTCGTCATCCTCGTGGAAGCAAACCGGAGAGTCTATGAGCCCGTTCAGATGCTTCTTAACAAGTCTTACCTGCGCAGCCTGTTCGTCTTCCTCAAGGTTCTTGTGTATGCATCCTATGCCGCCGGCAAGTGCCATCGCAATGGCCATTGGAGCCTCGGTCACGGTGTCCATTGCCGCAGACATGAACGGCACTCGCATCTTGGTGCGGCTGGTAAGCTTTGTCTCAAGAGAAGTCTCGTCAGGCAGGAAGTCGGCGTATTGCGTAACCAACGTGACATCGTCGTATGTCAGCCCCTCGTAGGGGAATGCCTTCATGAAATTGTCCAGATACTTGTTCATCATTCGCCTTCCGGGCGCGCTTTGCCCTTTTTGCCTATGTAGTATATACTTTTTGCCCGTTGGAATCAAGTGCAATACACCGACGCCTTGCTGCTGTTCACTTCACTCCGCACCGAGTCTGATGCCGCGTTTCGCAAGCTCCGCCGCGTCCAGTGCATAGACCGGGTCTATTTCGAGAGGAAAGCCCTGCGGCACGTTTATGCCTGATGCGGCGAACCAGCGCGACCACTTGGCCTGCATGTCAGCCTTGCATGTCGCCGGCGAATCGCCGCCCTCCGCGTTCTTGACCGGCGAGAACTCGTCCTTCTGGTCGAAGGCGAGGAACGCCGCGCGCTTTGCGTTGGGCAGGATGTCGAATATGAACTTCTCGAACTTGTATCCATTCGGCTCAGCGGGCTTGACAACCTTCTTGCCGTCGAACACGGGTATCTTCTTGAATGCAAGATGAAGAGGCATCGCCTTGGACGCCTCGCGGGCAAGGAACGCGCGGTCAAATACGTGTATTGCAGGCGACCCGTACTTGAAGTAAAGTTCTCCATCCGACGTGCGCCGGTTGCACTGCTCGTCCGTCATTTCCGTATACTCTACCATGCGGAACGACTTTCCGAATCGCATCGGCATGCCAACCTTCTCGTACGGATCGCGCTTTGCGCAGAGCTTGAGCGAATACTCAGACTTCTGCATCACATGATAGCCGATGAACGCAGGGTCGGCGACCTCTACGAGCGGATTGTCGACCTGGAAGAAGAACACAGACCTGACGCCGCGGCGTTTCATGTCGTCAAGCGCGCCCGAGCGCTTCAGCGCGGCGAGAAGTCCACCGTGTCCGTCTGGCGACATGAACACATGACCGGGCGCGTCGAGGATTATCTTGCCGTCCTTAGTCATGCCTGGCCACATTCCCTGCGTGAAGAAGAAGACGCTCTTCGGGTCGAGCCCGAAGTAGCCGTGCCTCTCGAAGCACGCCACAGTCTCGGCGTTGTTCGCCTCGCTCGTCATCACGTACCACGGGATGGTCGCGCCATAACGGCGCGAACGCGCCAGAATCTTGCGCGCGTGGAAGTGGAAGAGAGGCGCATCGCTGATGGGACCTATCGGATAGCAGCCCTTCGGCCCGTCGTAGCCGAGACGAGAGCCCTGGCCGCCCGCGACGAGAAGCGCCGCAACACGGCCTGCTTTCAGTTCGCGTTCTCCGGCGGCGACGGCCTTCGCGAGCGCAACACCTTTCAGCGTGGCGACTTTTGGGGCTGCGCCGGACGACTTGACCGCCGCTGCTGCGGGCGCCGATGCGCAAAGCGCAGCTCGGCAACGCTCGATCTCTTCCGGGTCTATGGTTGCAATCTGCGCCAGAAGCGCATCTTTGGCTTTCTTCGAAAGTTCCGACCATCCGGACAACAGATGTTCCTGTCCACAGGCCTTAAGCAATTTCTCCGCCTTGGCGTATTCCATGTTAGGCATCCCTTTCTTAGTCGGTCGGATCAAAACTCCAGAGCCTCGGTCATCATGGCCAGGAACTCGGCGTATGTCATGCGCTTCTGCTCCATCGAGTCGCGTTCGCGCACCGTGAACGTGCCGTCCTTCGTGGACTGATCGTCAACCGTTATGCACCATGGCGTGCCAGCTTCGTCCTGACGGCGGTAGCGGCGACCGATTGCGCCGGACACGTCCCACATGCAGTTGACCTTCTGCTGCAGTTTCCGGAATATGTCGCGCGCGAACTTGAACTGAGCTTCGTCCTTCTTTATGAGCGGGAAGATGGCGACCTTTATCGGCGCAACCTTCGGGTTGAAGTGGAGAACGGTTCGGATGTCGTCCTTGCCCTTCTCGTCTGTGAGCTTCTGCTCCTCGTACGCCTCGCAGAGAAGCGCAAGCATCAGACGGTCAACGCCGGCCGAAGGCTCGATCACGTGCGGAACGTACTTGCCCTCGAATAGGTTCTCGCAGAACGCCTTGGCCTTCGCGGACACGTCAGCGCGCTCTTCGTCGGTGAAAACGACCGCCTTACCGGCCTTTGCGGACGCCGCCTTCTCGCGGCGCTCTACCCATTCCGCCTGCGTCTTCGCTATGAATGCCGACTTCTGCTCGTCAGTCAGCTTCTTGCACGCCTGCTTCAGCGGATCGTCAAACACCGTCTGCGGCACCTTGGAGTGCAGCTGGTGCTGCGTGAGGTCGAAGTCGCTTCTTGCCGCGATGCCCTCAAGCTCCTGGCGTCCGAACGGGAAGTCGTACTCGATGTCAACGCAGGCGCGGGCGTAGTGCGCGAGCTCATCTGGCTTCTGCCAGTACTCAACGAACTTCTCAGTTGGCAGTCCGACGGCGTTAAGGAACTTCTTGCGCTGCTCAACCCAGTACTTGTGCCAGACCTCCCAGCCCCAGTCGTCCTGCACCTCGCCGTTGAGATCGGGATTGTCGGCAAGCGTCACCACATGACCGTACTGCAGCTCGATCGCCTCGTCGGGGCGGATGAAGAACTCAAGCTCCATCTGCTCGAACTCGCGCGAGCGGAACGTGTAGTTCCTCGGCGTGACCTCGTTGCGGAAGCTCTTGCCCATCTGCGCGATGCCGTACGGAACCGTCATGCGCGACGTGGCCGTAACGTTGAGAAACTGCGCGAATATCGCCTGCGCAGTCTCTGGGCGCAGATACGCAACGTTAGAAGGGTCGTCGATAGGGCCGACAACCGTCTTGAACATGAGGTTGAACGGCTTTGGCTCTGTTAGCTCGCCGCCGCAGTACGGGCAGAAGAAGTCGCTTCCGGCGGCCTTGGGCTGTGGCTTCTTCTTCTGTTCCGCGTAGATGTCCTTCACCTGGTCGGCGCGCATGAGCTTCTTGCAGTCCTTGCACATGGTCATCGGGTCGGCAAACGTGTCGAGATGCCCGGACGCCTTCCATATCTTAGGGTGCATGATGATCGTGGCGTCAAGCCCCACGACGTCTTCGCGACCGCGAACCGTGAACTGCCACCACGCCTGCTTGACGTTCTGCTTCAGCTCGCAGCCAAGCGGTCCGTAGTCCCAGAAGCCGGGCATTCCACCGTATATCTCGGATGAATGATATATGAAACCGCGGCGCTTGCAAAGCGCGCTCAATGCGTCCAGTGACGACTTGTTTTCTTCTGCCATAGTAGTATTTTGTGTTGCAAAGTTTTTTCTGATCAGTCGCGAAGATATGCCGAGTAGGCCCGGTAAGTCTGCCAGCAGTCGCTTCTTGATACGATTTCCCAGGGGGCATGCATGTTCCACATTGGCGTGCCCATGTCGAGAACCTTCATGCCGAAGCGTGCCATGTACTGCGAGATCGTGCCGCCGCCGCCCTTCTCCTGGCGGCCAAGCTCCGCCATCTGCCACTTCACATCCGCCTCGGACATGATCCTGCGTATTTCGGCTACGAACTCCGGCGAGCAGTCGCTTGCGCCGCTCTTAGACGTGCCGCCCGTGTACTTCGACGCGGCGACGCCCTTGTGCAGCCTCGCCTCGTTGCCCGTTGAGTCTACATCCGGGAAGTGCGGATCCGCCGCAGCCGTAACGTCGGCAGACAGCATCGTGGAGCGTTCGAGTGCGCGGCGCACCAGAATGTCGCGCGCGTTCTTCTCCTGTCGCTCGATCAGCTCTGCAACGGTGTTTTCAAAGAACGAGCTCTGCATTCCCGTGGCACCCATGGAGCCGACCTCTTCCTTGTCGCACATGAGAATCGACGCCGTCTGCTCGGGAACTTCGCCAGCCGCGTCTATAAGCGCCTGCAACGCAGCGAACGAGCAGACGCGGTCGTCGTGGCCATAGCCTGTTATCAGCGCACAGTCAAAGCCGACGTAGCGCGGCATGCCGGCAGGCACGATCTCGAGCTCCGCGCTCAAGAGATCCTCTTCGTCAACCTTGTACGCCTTCTTGAGATAGGCGATGAGTCCAGGCTTGTCGGCTTTCGGCTTGCCGTCGGCCTCGGCGTCCTTCGCAGACGCTCCCGGAGTGCTCCAGCACACCGGGTCGAGGTCTTCGGCCGGATAGAACTCGGCAACGGACTTCTTCTCCTGGTCGCGCCCGAGGTGCGGAAGAATGTCGCTAATGAGGAACACCGGGTCGTCGGGGTTGTCGCCAACAGTGACATCGACGAACGATCCGTCCTTGCGGACTATGCGCCCGTAGAGCGCCAGAGGAAGCGTAAGCCACTGGTACTTCTTGATTCCGCCGTAAATGTGGCAGTCGAAGTAGACGCAACCGCCCTTCTCGTAAAGCGGACGAGGCTTGAGATCTAGGCGAGGAGCATCAGTGTGCCCGCCTACGACCTTGATGCCGGCTTCGGATATCTTCTTCTTGCCGATGACGGCAGCCATTACAGTGCGATCCTCGTAGCCACGGTAGACGCGGTCGCCAGGCTTGAGCGACGCGAACTTCGAGATTTCGCGAAAGCCGCTGTCCTCCAGCAGTTTCACGCTCTCGGCGTAGCTGCGGCGAGCAGTCTTTGCCGCGCCGAGATATCGCATGTAGCCTTTGCAATACGTGTCTATGTCACGGAACTTGTCGGTCTTCGACTTTCCTGTCTTCTTGATCATATTCATCTCCAATGTGCACTCCAAATGTTCAGCAGTGTATTATACCATATTCGCCGCGCATGAATAAGCTCTGTCATAGGGCTACGCATTAAACCAAGGCACGATCTCGATTTCACCGTCTCGTTGCGGAAGGTTCCCGCCGTAGATTATTCTTGCCTTGTCAGCGCCACACGCCGACGTTGCCAACCATCGGCGCATTGGCCGCGCCCATTCGCCTCGGTATGTGCGCCCGCTCTTGATTTCAATCGGATGGGGTCCGTCAACCATCTCATCTATCAAATCAATTTCAAGTTTCCCGTTGTCCCTCCAGAAATAAAGCCGGGGAATCCGACCGCTGTTGAGACTGCGCTTCCTAAATTCGAGAACGATTGCCGTTTCGAATATCGCGCCATATTGCGGATGCAGATGCAATTGTCCGGCAGTCTCAATTCCCATAAGCCAGCAGACCAGACCTGTGTCACAAAAATACACCTTCGACGACGACACGAGTCTCTTCGAGAAATTCCTGAAATACGGCGGCAGCCGAAACACAATTCCAGAAGCCTCCAAAACGGAAAGCCAAGACTTGGCCGTTGTGTGCGATATGCCAGCCTCTCCGCCAAGCGAATGCAAATTCAGCTCCTGCCCGGTACGACCCGCCAAGAGCCTCACAAACAGCTCAAACGTCGTCAAGTCCTTGACTTTAAGTATCTGCCTTACATCTCGCTCCAAATAGGTCTGGAAATAGGAACTGTACCAAAACCTCGGCGCGGCCTTTCGCGCCAGCACGGGTGGATACAGCCCACGCACTATCATATCATCCACATCTACGCCCGACAAACCAGCGCCATGCCACTCCGACCATGTAAACGGACTCATTGACAGCACCCCTACGCGCCCAGCGAGTGATTGTGTCATTGACTCCATCAATGAAAACTGGCGGGAACCCGTAAGAACATATCGCCCCATTCTATCTGGCGAGGCATCAATCATCCCCTGAAGATAGGACATCAAGTCCGGAGCATTCTGAATTTCGTCAAAGACAGCCCCGTCGCCATACTGCGCAAGAAAGTACCGAGGATCGCGTAACGCCAAACCCCTTACATCAGGATCTTCCAATGTAACATACGGCAAATCGGGGAAGGAAGCTTTCGCAAGCGTCGTTTTCCCGCACTGCCTAGGCCCCATGATGGCCACGGCAGGGAATGTCGCCGCAATTTCCTTCAGTGGAATTTCGATTTCGCGCCTTATCATAATCCAAAATCTCCAAACAGCGCACAGTATACCAAAGAACCTTTACGGATTGCAAGTGCAACTTTCAATCTGTAAAGGTTCTTCGCGCTTGCACCTCAACCCATCCATCATCTACACGTTATTAGCATTATTGCGCTGGCACTTCAACATCCCAATTTCGCGGTCAACGAGGCATCGATACCACAACCCTTGCCAGAAATGCCAGCGGAAGCCTGGCAGGCCATCAAGGAAGCCGAGCTTGAGGAAGTAACGAATGCAGAAATAGGCAAAGGCACGGAAGTAAGGTGGGAACTTGTAGTACAGGCGCTTATTCTTGTTCGCTCGACCTTCAACAGCCATCTTAGCCTCACGCTTCGCATACCCCCTGTGCTTCTCTTGCCATTCGACAAAGGGAAGAAGAGAATCATCAACAAACTGCCCATTGAGTCTCAAGTTCCGTCCCTCACTCGTAACAATATGCTCATCCATCTCGGCATCGGTGCTTCGACCAAAGCCAAACTTGAACAACCGCACCAGCTCAATCTCGGGATTACCATGCCTAATATCTCCGCCAAAAATACGTCGAGAGAGAGAGAGAGAGAGAGAGGTCACGTCCGGCGGCAAACTACCGCCCGTGACCTTTTTGCCGTCCCATTTTGGCAGCAACGCATTTATTTCCGCAATCGTATCAGGATAAAGATACTCATCAGCATCAAGTCTCAAAACCCAACTCGCCTTGATGGGCAGATTGTCCAATGCCCAGTTGAACTGCTTTGCCTGATTCCCAGGCCATTCATGCTCGACAAAGCACACTTCAGGCGAACACTCTCCCCATTTTCCATTCTCAATTCTGCATTTTACATTTTCGACAATCGCATGTGTGCCGTCTGTCGAGAAGCAATCCACGACAAACACCTGGCGAGGGTTCAAATCCCTCAACCGCTCCAGACACCGAGCGATATGAAGCTTCTCGTTCTTTGTGAGGATAACTACGGCTATGTCAGTCATATTTGGGCGCAACTGCAAAATACGTCTCCACATCCATTTCGGACGTAGACACCGCAATCACATGTCCATGTTGTTAATTTCCATCTGCATTCGCTCGAACTCCATCTGCCGCCTGATTTTCTCGTTCTCATCCCCCATCTTGCGCATGTCCAGCGCAAGCCCTACAAACACCATGGCCCAGCAGAATCCGCCGATATATGACATTGAAAAAAATGAGAACTCTCCAAGATTGGAAACCATAAAGACAAATAAGCAGGAAGCGCCAATATACGCTTTCCGCTTTATAGATATCGCGATGCTTGCAATCAGGAAGAAAACAAAAATACTCCATCCTATAACCCCTCCCTCTTCCAAGACGGCCGTCACCCATACACCCTTCTCAATCGGTGCCGTAAGGATGGCAAGCCCCTCTTTTTTTTGGGACTTCATGACTTTTGACACCTGAAAACCATTTCCTATCAACGGACTTTTTCTGAAGTTGCGAAGAGATTCTTCAACAAGTGCCACCCGAGAACTGGTTATCCTTTCTGCAGTAACAGGACCAGCATCTTCACTATTCGTTTTCACCAAGAATTTTATTGCCCTAGCCTGTACGGACGGGACAAAAGCAGCTCCCAAAACAAGAAGCGACAGTATCCCCATCGCAGCGGTCATCACCTTCGACTTCCAGCTCGCCCTTATCCCGCGCGCGTTCATGAAGACCCACAACAAAAACAACTGTCCCACAATATAGGTAGCCATTCCCGTCCGACTTGAAGTAAGATAGACAAGGTAAGGTACGCAGCAAAGTAGAACAATATAAAGCGGATCTGCCTTCTTGATGGAAAAAAGGAGATCTCCCAGAAGTAAAACTGAAACAACCGACACAAGCGGCCCAAGGCATTGTGGCTGACTGCTCATGCCCATAAAACGGCTCACAAGGCCTGACAAATCCGCTTGTCCATTTATAAAGTCTTCTGCCCGCATCTGAGACAGCCCTGGGAATGGCACAAGCGCGACAGAACCCAAGATGAATACAATTGCCAAAGACAACATCACGCTCCTAATCCTTCTGGTGGAAATCTGAGGATTGACACCAACCTGATTTGACACGCCGACGTAGGAATAATACACAAGAGTAAACAATATCAACTTCAAAAAAGATATCTTCGGATTCCACCCCAACAGTGACGGAAACACCATGAACAATACGTAGCACAGCATCCAGGCATACGGACGAATCGCACCATGCAAAGGATACGACATGACGTTTACCGCCATTATACAGCCAAGGAAAACCATTACGCCCCTTTGCATATAGGCAAAACCACCGCCCTTATATACTATATACGGATTGGCAACAAGTGTGCTGACTGATACAAGCAACCAGAACAGCAGCGACTCCGTTTTTCGCGCCAGAGCACTGTAAAGCACCATTGGAATGACTATCGCGAACCCAGCGCCACCCGTCACCCGCATAAGGCCGAACACAACGCCAATCCACAGCAGACATTTGAACAGATACTTTTTATCATATATCTCTGAAAATTTCATCTCTAAGCCCTCACTTCAATCAACCGGCAGACCATTTTCAATTCTACCATAAACCGCACTATCCATCTCTTGTTCAACATTGCCCCACCGATACTTTTCAATAGCTAATTTTCGGCCACGTTCACCCATAGCCTTCCTTTCTCGCCTATCCAACGACATGGCAATTCCGATACTAGCAGCAAGACTATTTACACCTTGTTCTATCCACCATCCACAATTATACTCTTCTAACTCCCTCCACGGCGTACCGACTGTAGCAATAACTGGAATTCCATACGACAAAGCTTCAAGCACGACAATAGAAAAGTTTTCCATAGGACTAGGCAGCACAAACAAATCTGCCTTTAGATACTGTTCCGCTTTCCTCTCGCCATCCACTGCACCTATAAAATCTACATTCCGTATATTCTTTGCCTTTATGATTTCCTTTAACAGCTCACCGTAGCCCAGCCAATCAGGGCCTGCTAAGACTAAACGCCAATCTTCGCGAACAACTTTCTGCCATGCTTGCAACAACAAGTCTAGACCCTTTTCCTTGGCAATGCGGCCTATGAACAAAATCGTTTTCGCCATATTTGCCTTTCCGTCTCGCGTCACATTATCATTTAAATCGGGGATGTCAATCCCAATTGGAACAACAACACAATGGGGCCGCAACCCCAGCGAGCGACATACACTCGCTTCATAATCACAAGTGCAATGCAACGCATTCGCCGACTGCAGGTATCTTCTCAGGAACAAATAATAGAACAACCACTTTTTCAGAGGGGATCTCGCAAACACTTGCGGCATCAAGCAACCATGGATTGAAACCACATACTTATATTTTTTGTAGTAACACCATTTCAATGCACGATACTGGCAATACGACCATACCGCGTGGACATGCACAACGTCTGGATCAAACCTTATGTCATCCGGCGAACGCATTACAACCCGCTCCACATCCTCAGGCAAGTTACATGGCTCCGCATCAAAAGTTGCAATTACAACCACGTTGCCCCTTGCCGTCTGGGCCTTCGCAAGGTTGACAACAAATACCGTAGTGCCTGCCGTTGGCGGCAACCCCTGAATAACGTGCAAAATCCTCATGTCCTGTTCAGCATTCTCCCTTCACCCCCAAGCACATCACGCATCATCCACGTTCCTGCACTCTTGGCCGTCCATTCCCCAATGCCGATTTTTGGCACATTATCACACAACAACTTCTCCAACGCCATCCAATCGCCCGCATGAAAGAGGCAACTTTCCGGCAATATCGTTGCACAACTCCCAGCCTCATGCGTCCCGACAACTATCATCCCCTCTTCCAACGCTTCGCTTACGACAGCTCCCCAACCCTCATAACCATTGCTTGAAAGAACATAAACATCGTGTTCTCGCATCAACATGCGAACTTCGTCGATAGCAACTGCTGGATAAAACCTTACGGCGTTTCCATACTTAGAAGCCAATTTCTTGAGACTTGTTTCCTCTTGTCCCGTTCCATATATATCCAATATAAATCCATACGCACGAGAATTGGGCATTGAGGAGGCAGGGGAGCGGGAAAGCTCACCTACGGCGAGAATGATTGTATCAACTCGCTTCCATTTCAACATTCGACCAACCCAAAGAACGCGAAGTGGTGATTGGACATCCAGTGGACGACAATCGCCATTGCATCCTCCTTCTTCTTCCTTTTCCCCTCTTCCTTTCTCCACGAAGTACCCCCACATCCGCATCTTATCCAGGCAATACCTTATGTTCGTACCCTCATTTCCCGCACTCGCCCATATCTTCCCGCCTGGCTTACGCTCGAATTCCAATCTTGGCGCACGAAACAAACACCGCAAGTCCCCCTGCATCAAACCACAAAGTCGAGCCATGTCTCTCGCGGCATGAATGCCGATTGGCAGATACACAAGGCCATCATAGCGCCGCAACATCTTCGCAAACCGCCTCGCCATCTTAAAGTATGGCGGCCATGCAAGTCGCAGAACGCCAAGTGATGGCTTGAACCACCGCTCGCTCATGTAATATGTTTTCCGCCCACTCTGCGCACGCCGCTCCATAAGTGAAATTGGGCGCAATCCGCCGACAAGAAGAATTTCGCAATCCTGAAGAACCGATTTATCTGTAGTAATCCACTGGGCATTGGCATCTATGCACTGGCTACCCGCTGCCGTCACATTTTCGTATACGTACGCGACTTCCGATGCACCGAGGTGTGACACCATTTCGCATGCAAACGGCAATTGATGCGCAGATACGCAATTCGTATAAAGGACAAATTTCACCCTGCGACAAATCCCTTTATTCTGCGCACAAGCCCGGAAAATGCGACTGCAAAACAGTTTCGCATGACACTTCTTGCAAGACTTCGCCCAGTTGCTTCAAACGCATGTGCCACTTCCGGGAGATCAAGCAAAGCCCGTATCTTGTCATTGCGCGGAACGCCGTCCCTTATCGGTGCAGTACATGCTACTTTCCACATATTCAGAACATTCATGCATATCCAATTGTCAAGCATGCCATCCGGCACAATCATCCCATATTTCGGTATGAACAAATCCCGGAATCGTATCGCCTCCTTTAGATCCGCGACATTCTTCATCTTGAAATTGCGAACGCTGCTTCCATCGTTCACATTGTATCGGTACAATCCACGTCGCAGATAACCGACTTTTTGAACGAATAAAAAAGCCTGAAGATTAAACGCCAAATCCTCAAACATCATGATGTCCGATTGCTCAAACGGCAACCGCAACACAGATCGCCGATACAACTTATCCCAAACTGAAACCGCATCACGTCCCATGATGAGACGGGGATGTATGACTTTTTCCAGAACCTCCTGTCTTGTCATGAAGAGTTCGTCTCCATCTGCAAGTCGCCGCGACCCCACGCATTCACATTGTACGATGTCAAGATCGTGCAGCTTGGCAAATTTAAGCATCTCTTCATACATGCCAGGCTCGACCATGTCGTCAGCGTCAACAAAGGCCAGATATTTCGCGTCGCATTTTTCGACACCCGTCAATCGCGCCGAGTACGCGCCCGCATTCAATTGATGGACGACCCTCACCCTTGGACATTCCTTCGCATAATTGTCGGCTATCTTGCCTGTGGAATCCGAAGAGCCATCGTCCACGACAATCACATCTACGGGGATTGTAGATGCCAATACGCTGCTGATTGACCTAGCAATCGTCCGTTCCGCGTTATACGCAGGAATGATTACCGCTACTTCATTCATTTCGATCGCCACCTTGCGCATTTGCCTTGTCAATCTGTCGTTTCGCCACGGCAGGCACGCCAGCCCAGAGCCAGCCAGCCTGATCGGTAGCATTGTTCCGCACAAGCGTTCCGGCGGCGATTACCGTCATAGGCGGAACATTCACACCCATTAGGAGCGTGGCGCGCGCGCCAATCCAGCATCCGTCTCCTATAACCAACGGGGCTGAGCATCCTTTCCCCGCAGCATGTCCTCTGTGTGCAACCATTTCATGCCCGCCCGTAACAATCATCACACCGGGGCCAAGATCGACTCTCGAACCAATGAACACGTCCCCTTCCCCTGTCGGGGAAATCCAACAATCCGAACCAATCCAAACATCATCACCTATGACAAGGCGCGCCGTACCGAAAAAGGTGGCCGACGAACTGATCCTGACATCACGGCCCACTTCGGCGCCGCACCACCGCAGCAATGCGCGCTTGAGTGCAAAAGCGCGCGTTTCCGGCAGAAATGCCGCCACCATCCTGTACACGCAAAGCCGCGCCGTTAAAAGTTTTCTCGGTTTTTCTTTCATGGATTTCCGTCAATGCATTATGTCAATGCTCATCTCCCGAAGATTCGAAAATGCAATTCATCCATCGTTCGCCCGAACACACGCCAAAGCCCCCAGGCAATTCTTCGCAGGCCAGTCCTCCCCCGGACGATGGAGTCGTATTCAAGATTGCTGTGGAAGTCAGAACGGTTCTGGATTGCCACTGTCGGCTTCGCATGATAAAGCTCTATGTGCCCGCGTTTTGTCCAACGCGGATAGGAATCGCACGTAACAACCATGGGATGATTGATGCGCAATATCTCTTTTGCCGCGGCAAGAGTCACGACATACGCCTCGGTGCAATAGTCATATCCGCAGCGTTCAAGATGCGGTGCTTCGCCTGAAGCCTTGATTTCCATCGCATGACCATGCGAATGGTCCGAGAGAAGCACCCATTGCGGTTTCTCAGGATTGATCACACTCGAAACGAAAGAAATAATGCGCGGCGCATCAGAGGAAAATCTTACATCGTCCTCCATGACAAGCGCAACAGGAACATTCTCCGACAGCATTCTACGGTATATGTTCATATGCGAAAGCGCACAGCCGATCTGTCCCGGCGTATACATCGTGCCATTCGCGAAGAGAGCGCGCAATCGGGATACATGCTTGCGAATCTCGGCCTTGGTCAAATTCTTCCCGCTCACGGCAGGAACACGCTCATAAGCGATTCCCAGTGCACGCAACTGGGAATCCGCCGCTGCGAGACGATCTTTGTCCCTGTCAAGATTGATTAGAAATGCTCTCATGGTGGTGCAGTATTCCTCTGCCTCCTACTATCTCAAACAAGCCTTGATTCTACGCAAGCATTTGACTGGCGCGGCAAGCGCATCGTGAATGGCATAGAGCCTGCGCATCCTAAAACGGTGAATCGACTGGAAACCGTACCGGTTGAGACGACGAGCCTTTTCTATTGGCTGATCGATTATGTGGCAAAGAAACTTCTCAAGTTCCTTTTCGTAAAAGTCGTGCGGTTGGACTAGGCACGGCGTCTTCGCCTTCTCGAGATACGCCGCGTCGTCGGTGTCGAGGCGGACAATTTCCTGAATCGCCCGGTCGATATCCGCCTCGTCCCTTACGCAGACCATCGAGGCTGGAGTGAAATCCTTCGCTATCAAAGGATTACCCCAGTAGATCGGAACCGAGAAGCAGGTAAGCGGCTGCATCACCTTCTCGGTCGTATATCCAGGCGAAGAACTGTTCTCGAAAGCAATATTGAACTTGTACTGACTGCAGAACGCCATCTTGTCCTTGACGTTCCCGCCGATATTGTTTAAGTACCTGCCTCCGCTGTCCACCCGCTTGTACTTGGAAAGCGCGTGGAAGAACTTGGTGCGCATCGGGTCTCCGTAGCCGCCGTTGGTGACGACGAAACTGCAAAACTTGCGATTGAGCAACGCATCGTCAGGCGGAGGATTTGCCCTGCCAGCAAGCTTTGGATACTCGGCAAAGAATACATATAACGGGACTCTCAGATAACGGTCGCCGAAGGAAAGATGGTCAAACCCGATGGCGTAGTCGAACTCGTTGAAGTCCGGAACTATGTTCTCGCCGATGTCCGCTATCTTCACGCAGTCGTATTTGACATGCGAGTGACCGTTCTGGCTGCATATCAAATAGTCGGGCTTGTCGGAAAGCTCGATATCGTAGTGTCTGGCGAGAAGCTTGTAATAGAAGTCCTCTTCGGGAACGAATCCGCCCCACTTGTCCGCAAAGCCAAGTTTGATTTTCTTCTTCATAATCCACTCCCAATCTTCCCGAGCCCTTCATCAATTCTTATCAGCACGCTGTCATAGCAACCATCAAGCAATTTATAAACCCGGTCCAGAATTGGACGCATAAACCATATAAACACACGACGCGGCACATCTACCGCCAACGCAAGGAAGAACACCGTCAGGGCCGCTGCAAGGTACGCAATGTAGATATTGCAACCGAAGTCTGTCCACGACATGACAATTCCAACCTCAAAATCTATTTCTGGCTGATGCAGCAAATAGATAGCAAACACCGAAGGTGACATCAGCATGACCACACGTTCCACCCATGCCGGGATCGCAATTCTCAAGAAAAGCGAGAAAAGCACCGCCGACAACAAGAGTGACACAACATTCTGGTATTCATTCATACCCAGAGCCGCGAGAACAAACAAAATTGGAGCCAAAATCAAGATAATAGCGAACCTCATCCTTTCTAGGCCATAAAGCCTGTATATGCGGGCTGCGGCATATGCCCCAAGCAGCGTCAACCCGGAAAACGCTTCAAGGCCAGGCGTTACAGGAATATTCAGCTTGCAAAAGAACGGAAGCATCGGCAGATCACCCCACAAAAATACAGCCGCCAGCAAAGGCATGGCGACGGCAACCGCCCCGCCCCCCCCCCCGCGCGAAATTGCTCCGTCAACGAGCGGTGCAAGGCACATCATCAGCACGTAAGCATGCAGAAACCAGTATCCTCCGTATATTCCCCATGCACGCGAGATGTCGCCCCTTCCGCAGATCAATGCGCAGACGCTCCCTGTACCGACAAGTCGCACTATCTTAGAAGGTCGGAAAGAAGTGCCGTAATATCCAGAAATGAACGCAAACGCCGTAACGCAGAAACAGGTGATGTTTATGAACCATGCTCTTGAATATCCAGGATTGATCGCTGAATGCAAAAGGCATATCCCGAACATCAGCAACAAGCGAAACAACTCTGTCGACGCATTGCGCTTCATCTTCCACCCACCTTTCTCAAAATATTTCCCGCAGCGGTCTTTGTCATGTGGAACAACGCCGAAAGACGCTGGGGAAGCGTGTAGCGGTTTTCAATCACCTGACTGCCAGGGAAATACATGCCAGAACTGTCCTGACCCTTTATTGCCATTCCGAACCACATCGACGGGAAAACCGTGAGCTGCGCGCCAGGCGAAGAATCAAGCATGCCGAGATACGCGCCCCAGAACGAGAATGACGAATTTGAGCAGACATGTCCGCCGCGGCACTTCGCCATGAGGAAGAGATCTGTCATGACGTCATTGCCTTCCGAGAATAAGAAATCGTGGCCTTCAAACACCTTGCGCGAAAAGAACTTGCGGCACCACGGGATGTCGTCGGAGCAGACCAAGAAGCGCATCCTGCGTCCGCCGCCTCGCGCGGCAAATATGGCGACCGCCTTTTCAAGATACTTCGCTCCGACGAACGGATGGCGATGAGGCAGCGAGAGATAGTCGCCCCTGCGGACATGGATGGAGACGACGTCATCCCAGTCGGCGACTGACCGCCCATATTTATCTTCTATTCGCCTCTCCACCTCCGACGGGCATTTGAATAGGCCTCGGACGACTTCTGGCTTGAGAAGCCGCCAGTCCTGAAAGAGCCCGACACGCACCGGCGCCACCCCCGGCGCGACGCGCACATACTCGGCCTCCGGCCAAAGTGCCGCGTACTTCCGCACGGCGTCAATGCTCTGTCTGCCGCCAATGACAAAAGTGACCTGCTCATCAGGAGCCACGCTCCTAGCCGCAGCATACTGGAACATCCAGTTGCCGAGCCGCGTCGAACACGGATCCACCTTGACGTAGGTCATCTCCGCCGCCTCCTACGGAAGATTGTCTTCACTCGATATGGTGTCAAGCACAGAAAACGTGCCAGCATCTTTGCGACAAGCGGAGCTCCTGCGCAGATCCTCAACAGACGGACTATACAAGCATACCATATCGACAGCCACGATATAAAGTCACAACTGGCAACGCTCTTCAGCCAAGCGGCAAAAAGTAGATTTCGCTCCACCCTGCTCTCCACGTCAGCAATGCGTATCTGGGGAACCTCCATCCACAACACCGTCATGTTGCGACGCACGGGGCTCGGCACTGTCTTCCCGGACAAAGCAAGCAGCCGGAGGCACTCTCTGGAGAAATCAATACAGCTGAAAATCTTCCTCGCATCCATCGGCGCATGTGCCATGGATCCAGAACGCAGTCTATATCCGTAATCGCGATACGGAAGGACGGCGGCAAGCGTAGAGCGGCAAAGGCACTTCATCGTATAGATTCTGTCCGCGCCGATGCAGTAGTCGGTAAACCGCAAATCGCCGAATACTTCACGCCTATACGTGGTGCTCCAGACCCCAATCATGAATAACGGAGCATCAAGCAGGTGCGAAGTGTCATACCAGACGGCACGGCCTTGATCCCGTTTGAACGCACACCGTTCTCCATCCTTGAAATTGACCTGTCCAACGCTCACCATATCCACCGGTCGACCATCGCCTATTGCCGCGGCGAAATCAGCAAGCGCATCTGGCGCCCATATATCGTCGCCATCAAGATAGCATATCCAATCACCTGCGGCAATCTCCAGCCCGGCATTGCGTGCGCTTCCCTCTCCGCCATTCGGCTTGTGGATCACCTTGACTCTCCGGTCCAAGGCGGCGAACTCGTCCAATATCGCAGGAGTGCAGTCGGTCGACCCATCATCAACGCAGATGCACTCAAAATCCGTGAATGTCTGCGCCAACACGGATTCCACCGCATCGCGCGCGTAGGTCTCCAGATTGTAAAAAGGAACTATGACGGAAAAGGTCATTTGCAGTTCTTTCGCAGTCCGAGCGTCACGGCGATACGCTTGAATCCGTTCTTTCGGAGCGAGGCAAAAACCGCCCTGAGTTTGCGCCAGCGGTTGATCCACCAACGCCAGCGACATTCACGCTCAGAGACATAAAATCCAGCATCATCGATTATGAAACCTACTGCGCGTTCGTATGGCACTTCCGCCCATTTGAAAAAGCGCCGCGTCTTCACGCCGATGTAGTGAAAAACCGATATCTCATTACCGTCAAGCAGCAGGCGCCCGCCCGGCTCCATCGTCACCATCCTGCCGGCAAGTCCGCATTCAGTAATGAAATCATCGTGCTTGAACTTGATCTCTGGAGTCCGCCACACCACTGCGGAGTAGCTGTCGCGAATCGCGCGGCAATCTTCAATCGTCATTTCGCCACGTTCAAGCTGCGGGAACATAACACAACCGATTTCGTCAAAGAACTCTATATCCGTAATCTTGGAATCAACAATTTCCTTCCAATTGTCGGCTTTCATAAAAAGCCGGTTGAGTTCATAGTTGTTCCTAGCAAACATTAACGGCCCGGAGCACCAATGTTTTCTCGCCGAAACAACATCTGATCCCGATGTCAACATTGCATCAAGAAATTCGTTCAGCTTGTTGCCGTATACTACATCGCAATCTCCCCAGCCGATGTACTTATAATCTTTAATATAGTCTTCAAAAATACATCCATACATCGGCTTGAAGTCGCAAAGCCTTTTAGGGCCATTCAGGGTCACCGGCACCCCAAGGCGTTCCCTCGCCAATCGCTTAAATTCTTCAAACGACATCTTGATAATCTTGAAATTTCCTGGATGCGCTCCGACTTCTACGTCAGAGAAAAACAACACATCTAGGTGCTTGCCTTCCAGACTTTTAAGAAAAAGGCCGAAGTAAGGCGGAAGCTTGCCGAAATACGGCATTAGCAAAGCTATGCTGTTCTTCTTCATGCGCGGATTATAGAGCAAATTCGCCTCCACCGCGACAACTGGCCCATGCGGCCTAGAGTGCCGCGTCTTGCGGCAGAAAACGCCGTTGGCAAGGCGGCTGTATACACGAGCGAGAAAGATGGCGAAAAGCGAAAGGCGACCGTTCTTACGCCAACGCGAGACATACGGATATTTGAGTCGTCGGGAGAACACGACCTTCCCGGTCGACACCGCCAAACTGGCGTTTTTCGCAACGATGGCGTCAACGCGGGCAAAGCCGTCGTTGACCTCTGCCAGCGGCGCAAAAATGAAATAGTTGTAGTATAGATTCGCGGCCACGCTGTGCAGTTTCGCCGCGAAGAACCGCGACCTCCCCGGATCGCCATGGTATCCGCCCAGCTCCGCAACCATGCGCGCAAGTATCTTTTCAAGATGGCTGGAGCTGCGGCTGACAACTTCACGCGAAATGCTCTGCCCTTCCCGTCCTTGCAGAGACCGGTAGACGACGCCCGGCAGATACCGAATCTTCCTGACACCAAGCATGGGATAGGTTATCCATTCAAGGTCAGTGTAGAGAATGCCCTCCGACTGGTGATAGCCTATGTCGCGCAATGTCTGGGCGCGGAAAGTAGACATATGCATGAAGCAGCATCTCTCAAGGGGCTCGTCGACGCCAACATCCACATCCAAGCCCTCACCGTGCTTAAGCACGCTGGTTTCCGCTCCCGTCGCATCGACAGTGCAATAATCAGACAAAACCAAGTCCACCTCATCAAGCGCCCCACTTGCCGAGCCATCAATAAGAAATTCCAGCAGCCTGGCAAACTCTGCCGTATTGACGGAATCGTCGGCGTCAAGGGTCTTCACGAACTCGCCCTTTGCCTCGGCGAGCCCGCAGTTGACGCAGCTGCCGTAGTGTCCGTTCTCCTTGTCGATGACGCGGAACGTCCCCGGATACCGTCGCTCGAACGAATGTGCGATTTCGCTTGTTCCATCGGTGGAGCCGTCGTTGACCACGATCACCTCTAGTCTGGACATAAGATCATCAGACAAAACAACGCTTCGACAGCATGCGTCAAGATACCGTTCCATATTGTAGGCAGGAACGATCAGAGTCAACGCCTTGGATGCATCAATATCAGTCGCCATACATCAATCCTTTCCTTTCAACATTTCGCCTACAATGGGAATGCGAGACAAAACCCTTTCCATCAAAAATGTCCGCTCTTCCTCTTTGAGCACAAAGAACCACACCCCCGGCAGGAAGACAACTTCACAGCATATTGTCGTAAGCACAACGCGCCAGAAAGACGGCTCTATACACAAGCGCGGCATCAGTCCGGCCGACAGCACAACCAACATCAGTAGCAATATCGGGATCAAAACTTGGCGCCACCACTGCCGAATGCGGTATCCAAGCAAAACACTGGCCATATACAAATGAACTGAAATCATGGCAATAGCAAAGGCAACAAAACCAGCGACAAGGCTCCACATGCCAAATCCCAGCGCAAAACAAATCCACGCCACCGAAACAAGTGCAATTCCACCAAGACTTATCGCAAGGCTATACTTGAGCACCCCTACTCCGCAACTGAGAATCGCCATCCTATACCCATCGGCCATACGTTCAAATGCGGCAACCGCGAGAAACGCAATACAAAGCTCTGCGGCAAACTGCGGTGGATTTACCAGCCATAACCGGAGCACCTCGTGCGCCTCAATGGCAAGCGGCAGGGCGAACACCAGGATCATTATGGACCCAAGTCTGCACACCATCATGCACATCCGCTCTACTCCGGCCATGTCTCCCTCCCCGGCTTTATTGGCAATCGCCGGACTGAAAGCTCCAGACATCGCGCTCGAAAGCGTCATCGCATGACCTGATACCGATGTGCCTACTGCTACACTTGCATTTGCAGCTGGTCCAACATACTTGTTCACCAGAATCGCCGGGCCCTGTCCGCACAACATACCTGAAAAGCCAGAGATGATCCGAGATAGCGCAAATGAGAGAATTTCTTTGCACCGCCTGAAATCCCATAGATACGCAAAGACAATCCTGCACTCACTATATTTATAAAATGCTCGTGCAGCAATAATTGACTGTGGAATTGCAGAAAGGAGAAGAGAAAACGCCGAGAACTTCACCAGCCAAACACCTGGGTGCATAACCATGTAATACAAAAACATCGCGTTGAAAGTCGTCGTGGCAAAACCATACAGCGTCAATTCTGCTATCTCCTGTTTCGCCCCGTACATGGCACGAAACGGAACATTCATCATCGAGACCAAAGTAGCAAGACATGAGAAGCTCCAAACCCAGCGGCAGGCGGCAATACGATCAAGGGGAATGGTGAGAAAACTATTCACCGCCCACAGCCCAATAGGATAACCAATCACAACCAAGGCCACCGGAATGACTGCGTGCATCAAAACGGCGGTGTTGAACCATTTTCGACATTCCTCAAGTCCCTTCTCGGCATTGCCCTCCTTTTTCGCAGCACCAACGCTTACTGCATAGAACCTTCCAACAGATTCAGAAAGCAGATTGTTAATAAAGGTAACAAATGTAACCAGTCCGCCGACGAGCCCCATAAGTCCATAGTCGGTCTGTCCCAGCGCCATCAGCGTCCAGCGCCCGCAGAACAGACCTATCGCCAGCGCATACAGCGACCGGCCGTAGGTGGCGACGATGTTCAGGAATATTCTGCGGTTGGGCGACATGGCCGGGCAAAGCGGTTTTGGGCTACAGTTCCCAGCCCTTGGGCACATACAGCTTCCACTGCGAGCCTTCCAGCGGAAGCTTTTTGTAGTGTTCGTCTATAACCGGGTACAGATACATGCGGAAGGGATCATTGGCGTAATATCCTCTGCGGCAGTCAAGCGCCAGCTCTCCGTCCATCGCGTCGAGAATGATGCATGGCGTTTCCGTCAATTTTGCCGCGACGCCATCAAGGAACGCTTGTGACAGAAAGCCAGGCGCGTTGAAAGGCACATAGTAGTAATATGGCGCCAACGGATTCTTTCTGCCGGTCCGAGCATAAACCTCGCACTTCGATCCCCAGACGAAAAGTCCGGCCTCTGGAAGCGCCGCGATTCTCTTGACAATCTTCTCATAGTTCACTTCAGTAATTCCAAAACTCGTCTTCCTAGTTCCATACGCGATTTTGTGCCATACATTCTCAGCTACCGTCTGCAACCGCGGCAGAAACACAGTCAACAAAGCGACAAAAACAACACAACGCGCAGCCTTGCATGTAGGTTTTGCAGCCAGCAACAGCAGGACTGGCAGATAAAGCGCCGTCTGCGAAACAACAAATTGATATCCCCACGGGCCTTGGCCAAGCACAAGCAAAGCAAAATCCCACAGGAAGAACATAGACCAGGCAACAACGAGCGGTACCGCCATGCCAAGTTTTCTGGCCGTCTTCCATCCGAATCCAATTGCGGCAGTCACGAGAACGAAGGCTGTCGACAACCCTTCGGCGAAACCGAAGAACCGAAGCGCCAGAAACTTGCGGAAATTTCCTCCGTAGATCGAATTGAACCGGAAGCAGCATTCCAAGTAGTCGCCGAATGAGCCTTTGACGAGCAGTGCGCCGACAATCACCGCCGTCGTGAGCAGTCCACCGCCAATATACGCCCACAGCGGAGTGCGACGCCTCTGGAAGAACTGAATGAGCGCGAACACCCCCACCCCAACGAAAAAACCCACGCTTGTCTGCTTGCTGAAGAACGCAAACGCCCCCAGCACCCCGCACAAAACCCAGCCCCATGGCCGCCATCCGGAAAGCAGCAGCAGGCCGAGCCCTGCGACGCTCATTTCCATCACAAATGTCTCTGGGCGGTTCGGCCAGGCCGGAATCAGCAGCAGGCCCGCGCAGAACCAGAACGCCGCCTTTACGCCGAATCTACGGACGATGCCGAAATATAGAAGCGCCATCGCCAGCGCATATATTATGTACTCTACTGCGGCAATGCCCAAT
>CACYCL010000160.1 GCA_902772905.1 uncultured bacterium
GGAGGCCACATCCCAGGTGGCAACATCGAGCGCCACCATCACCACCGCCACGGATGGCGGATGCCTCCGCCACCTCCACCGCCCCCACATCATTGGGGAATGCCACCGCCTCCACCTCCACCTCCGCCTCTTCCTCCGCCAAGACGCGGCTGGCGCTGGTAGGCAGATTGCTGTTCGTTCTACAAGCCCGACACATTGCCGCGTGTCGGGCTTTCCATGTTCGGTCGGACAAAGTTCCATCTACTGCTCAAGACGCCACACAGGGCGCGATGGGTGCAAATGTGCCGAGCGATATCGCGCCGCGAAGTGTCGCAATCTTGTCAATCCTTTTCTATCAGGAAGAAATGTATGTAAATTGCGAGGTTTCGGCGAGATTATGCGAATGTTTATATCGTCTTGACATTGACCTCAAGGGGCGCGATGTGGTATACTATACGCCGATGAAAAATTTTAACGTGACGTATCGCGGCAAAGATGGCAAGCAGGATGTCGTCCAGATTGCCGCAGAAGACCGCAATGGCGTGTTTGCGGAACTCGCCAAGCGCGGCATTTCCGCCATTCGCGTTGAAGAAGCGAGCGGCAAGGCGAAGCCGCGCAAGCCGGGCGACAGCACCAAGAACCCTGCCGTCATCAAAGGCATCGTCGCTGGCGTTGTCGTCGTGGCGGCCGCCATTGGCGCATTCCTGTTGCTGACGAAAAAACAACCCAGAGCGGAAGCGCCGCAGCAGAAAAAGCCGGCCAAGATTTCGCTTGCAACACCAGCACCGGCCTCTCCGCGCATGGAAGAACCCGCAGCGAAGCCCGTAAAAGACGAAACGCCGAAGCCAGCCCCGCTCCGTGGAAAAGATTTCAGCAAACTCTCCCAGGACGAGAAGCTCGACCTCATTGAGAAGAAACTTGCCGAGACGCCAATTCCGAAGGAATCGACGAATCGCACATTCCGGACAGGACTGGAGCAGGTGATGGGCTGGGTGTTCACCACAGAAGTTGGCGATGCTCCGCCACCGCTCCCGAATCTCTCGAACTTCGATCTTGTTCACATTGAGGAAATCCTCAATATGACGAACCCCGTCCGGGATACGGACAGCGACAAGGCTGCGGATGCGAAGGAGACTGTGGATTTCGTCAAAAAGGAACTCAAAAAGTACCTCGAAAAAGGCGGCGATCCGCAGGAGTTTCTCGCTTTCTACCATTCAGAACTCAAGCAGGCCTACCAGGAACGCCAGATGGTGCAGCAGCAGGCCATGCAGATTCTCAAGGAGGAACCCGAGCTCGTGTTCGATTTCCTTGAGAAGGCCAACGAAGGACTTGCCGCAAAAGGCATAAAGAAAGCGGCCATTCCCAAGCGTGTATTGCTGCGCTATGGTCTGTCCGACGAGTAGTCGATAACTGAAACAAACACAAAAACAAGGAGAATTGCATATGAAGAGATTGCTAATCGCGGCCGCGCTTGCGGCTATAACTGTTGGCGCTTATGCCGAACCCGCCAAGAGGCAGGAACTTACGCCTGAACAGAAAGCCGCTCGCGCGGAAGCGCGCCGTCGGCATACGGGCGGATTTCTCGAGTTCCCCGGCGTCGGGAAGATTGCGGTGCTGAATGCGCAGAAGACCGTGACGCAGGAAGAGATCGACAAGAACGTTGATGCGCTTCGCAGACTCGCCCGCAACGTCGAAATCGCCGTTCAGGATGTCGAGTTCTCGCTGGCAACCGCCAAAAGCGTCCGCAGCGGCGTCGGCGCTCCTGCCGCAGTGTATCTTGTGGACGACCCTGCGCTCCCGATGTCCCTCATCGCCATCGAGGACGGATGGGGCGTTGTGAACGTCGCTCCGCTCAAGGCTGGTGCTGACGAGGCGAAGCTGAACCTTCGCTTCAAGAAGGAGTTTGTGCGCGTCGCTTCAATCGTGTTCACCGGCGCAAAGTCGCAGTTCAAGAATTCCCCGCTTCAGTCCGCGCAGTCGGTCGAAGACCTCGACAAGATTGTCGGCGAGAACTTCGGCATCGACACGATGACGACGATGATGAACCATCTTCCCGAAATCGGCGTCAAGCCCGGTACGCGCATGACCTACCGCAGCGCTTGCATGCAGGGAATCGCGCCGCAGCCGACGAACGAGTATCAGAAGGTCATTTGGGAGGAAATCAAGGCGCAGCGGAGCGAGGAGCCTTCCAATCCGATGAAGATTGTTCCCGGCCAGCGTCCGATTCGTCCACGCCGCCCTGCTGCGAACTAAAGGAATGTTCGGCCGATGAAGTACCACTACTTCTATCAGTCGAAGAAGAACGAGAACCTTGACGGCTGGATCGTCGCAAAGAATCGCGACGATGCATACGCCCAGCTGAAGAAGCAAGGCATCAAGCCGTTCAAGGTTCTCGGCCGAAACCCCATTGGATGGAAGCGATGGGCGGTCATCGTCGCTCTCGTTCTCGCGGTCGCCTACCTGTGGCTTTCGCTGCGCAAGGCATCCGCACCCATAATGACCGCGACGCGTTCCGCCCTCTACGGCGACGCATCGACCATACAGAATCTTTCGGCGGACGGCTGGCGAACCACGTTCCCGGACGAGGGAGATGCTTGGCTGGCTCGTCACGCCATACCCGGCGTCGTTTGCGACTGCCCGAGCAACTGCACGGTTGAAATTTCAAGCAAACCCATCGCGCTTTCAGACGGCGACTCCGAAGAACTGCGCAAGATGAAGCGCATGGTCAACGGCATGAAGAAGGAGATGCAGGAGTATCTTGATGCCGGCGGCACGTTGGAAGACTACATCGACCTCTGCTGCGAGCGCGTCCGCACCGAGAAAGGCATCAAGGATTCCATCAACGGAAAGTTCATCCAGTTGCGCAAGAAAGACCCGCTTGAGGTTGCCGACGACTGGGAAAAGCAGAACAAGACCCTCCGCTCGCTCGGCCTGCCGACCGTCCCGCTGCCAATCGAGGAGTAGTTTGCGATGGGCGGCACGCGAATGACCGGCGAAGAATTCGACCGCCGCGTCCACACCGCCGCCAAAAAGGTCCGCGACGAAAAGGGCGACGACGCAACGAACGCCGCCTCGCCAACTTCCGCCGAAGCAGAGGGGAGGGGTGAAACCTCTGGTGCGCA